>JAWSUQ010000024.1:0-14439 GCA_033549265.1 Bacillota bacterium | reverse complement strand
GAGCATAATATCCAACAGGATTAAGTCATAGCTATTTGCATCAATCTTTTCCAAGCAGCTCATGCCGTCGATTGCTTCATCTATTTCCATTTGTTCTCTTTCCAATGCAACTCTAATCATTCTTCTCATTTGTTGGTCGTCATCAACTACTAAAACCTTAACGTTCTGGGACATCCGGTTAATCCCTCCCTATGTTAAGACACATAAATACTTTGCAGCCTCTGTTTATAGGTGATTAATACGACAAGCCATCCAATGATTCCTGTATATCTTTTCTATTTAAATTAAATAGATTTGTCTTATATAAAGTTAAGGGCACTGTAGGAAGCAGTACCCTTAACTTCTAAGAAATTATAAATTTAAACTAACCTATTCTACAACAAGAATTCCTCTGATGCGAGAATGTAACGGACTGCAGCGAATACTACAAACATAAGAAAACTCGCCTTTTTCCTCAGCCACAAACTCTACAATTTTAAACTTGCCTGGTTCAATCATACCTGCATCAATGCCTAAGTCTCCAATCCTAAAGCCGTGAGTCACGTCTTCGCTAATCAGCCGTAGTCTCACTGTTTCACCTTGCTTCACTACTACTCGATCAGGAGAAAACCCTCCCTTTTCATAGGCTCGCAGGACTATATCAATGGTATTTGGTTCTACATTGGCAGCTACATTTTTGGCAAGGGTTGCTCCTATTGGCACCCCTAATACTATTAGAAGTACTAATATCCCTGCTATTAACTCAGTTTTTGATCGCACCTACACCACTCCTTCCTGTGGCACTTTTGGTTTAAATATATAGCCATAAGAATACTCCTGTGACAATTGTCAGAAAGCCTGTTATTGGTATCAGTAGTTTCAAGCTTTGCTTGCTTTCTAGCTGATACTGGTCAATCAGCTTTGCTCCTATGCTGTTTGAGTATGCTAATCCAGCAAACAGAATTGCGGCTTGAATATATGGATATACTCCCGTACCTACTGGCTTCCAGACTAAGTCTTTTGTGCTAACCAGATTCCATCCCCAACCAAAGGGGTCAGATAATACGTGTAATATATAGGTACCATTGATAAACAGGAAGGAAACGCTAAATGCCATCCATCCAGCTAATCCCATGGGAACTAACACATAGGCTAAATCTACAAATATCTTCTTAAAAGCCGGTATTTCTCCTGGAACTTCTGCTTCTGTGGTGGCAGCTGCTTCATTTACTGAGCTTTTCTTGCTGATTAGACCTTTTGTGATAACTGCCAGCTCTTTTACTGGTGTTAGAATAGCTCTAATGCTTGTAAAGCTTCCAGCTGCTAAGCCTCTTCCTAACCACACCACTAAGGCAAATAGCATTGGTACTATTAAAAGGTTAAGGGTTAAAAAACCTGCTGCATAAATGAAGAATCCTGGTATATTTAAGTTTGCCCATTGTTTGACAAAACCCCACGGTCCTTGGAATACTACTGAGTATAATAAGGCGCAGTTTAACATGATAAATGCTTTATAAGCCTCGTCTAAGCTTTTGCCTTTAGCTACTAATAGGTCTGAACCAAATTTGCCCCAACCTAAGCTAATATTGTTTTGGGAGCAGGTTTTGAAGCACTCAGTACACATTCCACAATAAGCGTTTCTTCTTAGATTCCAGGGCACTTCCATCCATGGACAGCCATGGCCCTTCTCACTACCCATAATACATTCTTTTTCTTTATGACCTTTACAAACTGCTGTATCTCTCACTCGCACCTTTAGCGGAGCTAGTAAAGAGTACAATCCGATAAATCCACCTACAGGGCAGAGGTAACGACAGAATACTCTTTTGCCAAATTTAAGAGAAAATACTATGGCTAACACAATAAATGCTGATAGTACTATAGCTGTAGCCAATGGTCTTGTTAAGATTATGCCACTAAATAAGGCTACTGCTAAGAAGGCCCAATTCTGTAACCAAATATTTTTAAATCGCTTAGGCCAGCCTTGTTGTACCAAGCTCAAGGGACGTTCTCGACCTCTTTCAATAAAAGTTTTCCGGTCTAGCCATTCTCCTGGTGCTGGTAACGGACATATAGCACACCATAATCGACCCCCTAAGGGGAGTAGAAGAAGAATTAGTGCTGCCCACCATACTATCCACACAAATATGATAGAGAAGTTGGCGTTGCCTACTGCCGTGCCGGCAAATCCAGCAAATAGGATCACTGCAAAGAAAAAGCTATTAACTATAAATACTGAAAATTGCAGCCATCTTTGTTTTAACAGTTTATCAAGCCAAGGATACTTTTTGTTAAGGTCTATATCCTCACCTATCCCAATTGTTTCTACTGCTTTTGTTAGTTCCTTACGTCCTCGCCAATTGATATATCCTAAGCTCCCTAGGCCCACTCCAATGGCCAAAGCTAAGGCTATTGGAAATGAAGGATTAGGGTCTACTATCAACGTTCCCACCATAAAGGGGTGCATCGGTCCGCATACTACGTTGCAGCGAAAGGTAAATCTTCCGGCCTTATCTGCCACAAATTCTAAGGTATTTACCTCTTGGTCCCGAGGCATATCTGCTACTTCTATGTCGTAGCCATCAATATACAGCCCGTGGGTCACATCATCAGCATATAGGTTAATTATGACTTTATCGCCCTGTTTTACTCTGATTTCTCCTGGGCTATATTCAAACTGACTGGCGGTTATATCTGTCTCAACTATATTACCAGCAGCCTCTGCTAGATTGATGTTAGTGAAGCTTACTGCTAGCAGCATTATCAATATCCAAGGAATCATTCTTTTTAGCAAGCTATCACTTCCTTGTTTTAATAAAAATAGTATTTTTATTACATAATATATTTTAAAAAGCGGCCGCCTGTTTTCAGGCGGCCATTTACCATAAAGGTAAGTGAAGGTATGGGGAAGTTTTAGCTTAAGTCAAAAGCGGAAACTTAAAAACTTAAGCTGAAGCTTTGGGAGTCTTCTTACTTACCTTTCCAGCCACAAATGGAATTACCCATATTAGCGCAAACATTACCAAGGCTGGAAGTCCAAAAACTGACCAGGTATAAGATGCTGCCCTATTATGATATTCATTAATTAAAGCAAAATAGTTTTGAATGGTAAATAATAGCATACTTGTACCCAGAATTCCTAACACCCATTGGTACCACTTTACTGTTAGTTTTCCTTCTTTGACTTTAATGACTAAATAAGTTATCACCGCACCAATAACAATTCCTGAAAATATCCAAAACATCATTTGTAACACCACCCATTCTGGTTATTTAAGTCCTCAACTTACCAATCTTGGTGTCAATGCCCAACACTGCCATATCTTCTTTTTGCCAAAATTCTTCTGGGTCCTTTAATGTCTCATATACCTTATGATTGATATTAGCAATAGTACCATTGAATACAGAAGTTTTAGCAGCAGTAGCCTTCCATACCTGGTGGATGGATGCCTCATCCTGCTTACTATAAGGACATACAGCAAAACAAATGCCACAATTAGTTAATACTTGTCGCCAATAGTTACGACAGGTAGCAGAATTTTCAAAGTATGCCTTATGACCGGGATTATTCCATGGTCCTTCAGGCGTCCAGCTAGGCTCCCGATCATAACTTAGGGAGCGAGAAGGACATTCTTGTGCACAAATCATACAATCCTTGCAGAAATCCATTACGCCAAAATTAATTGGCTTAGTTGGTGCAAGAGGCAAATCCGTTACTAGTCCCGTAACTCGGACATTTGGTCCTTCCTCAGGAGTAATCATCCTGTTGGTTCTGGACATCTCGCCTAATCCACCTAGTACTCCAAAGGCAGGCATAATACCTAAACCATTAAAGGCGCTAGCTCCATAGCCGTTATAGCCTAAACCACGAAGGAACTCACTTAATTGAGCTGTAATCAGCCACATTCTTTGGTATGCTAATCCAGTAGTCTGAGAACCTGTAATGGTTGGAGAATATCTCATAGCCTCTCCTGACATCTGAACAGTGAAAACAATCATCCAGCGAGCTTTATTTGGAATGACATTTTTTTCGTCAGTTTGATAGCCAACATCAACATTTTCAAAAACATTTTTCCGCTTAAGTGGTGCTGGCTCTTCATTGTAAATTAATTTTTTAGTTGTTTCATCCTCTAATTCCACAAAGCCTACATTTAGTGCTCCTAAATGACGCAAAGCTACCCTAACTATTCTTGCAGCTTCTTCTGGGGTACCTTCATATCTTGCCATGCCCCGATCTTCTGGTGTCTTTGCCTTCTGGGGGCCTAGAAATGAAATAGGATTACCAGCAGGGTTGGCCACAGCTGCTTGAAGTGCATAGTCTTTTAGCATATATCCATTCTTTTTTCCATTCCATGATTTAGCATTATTAGCTGCAATTTCATTTAGCTGCTTAGTTCTATCTGCACCTATATATTTGGCATGACTACCTCTCGTAGTTTCCCATTCGTTAAAGCGTTTCATCAGTTTCCAGTCAATTTCTGTTGTAGGTTTATCTACTGTCTTAACCCACCAAAATTTACGGGGTACCTCACCTGGTTTAGTATTTGCAGTGGCTTCTACCATATCAGTGGTCATTCCTGCAGTTAATGCAACTCCAGCACCCGTTAAACCAAGTGCCTTCATAAACTCCCGGCGATTTAAATTTTCTGGCATTTCTTAACCTCCTTATCTTGCGGATTTGTTTATTCTACTACAAATGTCATCCGAATCCATGGATGAATTGCACAATATGGCTCATATACTCCAGGAGTACTTGGAGCTGTCCATAATCTACGGACAGTCTGGCCTGGTACTACCAGAATTTCCTTAAGATCCGAATCACTGTCTAAAAAGTTATGGTCCTCTTCCTTGTCCGTATTAGTAATTACAAAAAGAATCTTCTCTCCAGTTTTCATAGTTACTTCATTGGGAGTAATAGTATCAGGGTCAAATTCAAGGACTACCTCTTTGGCATCTCCAGCACCCGCTGGTACTGGCTCATCCATTACAACATTTTGGTTAGCTGAATCTCCACCCCCACAGCCAACTACAAGCAAACCTGCCGATAAAATAATTAGTAATAAAATCATTCCTCTTTTCAATTTCCTTCACCTCCAAAGTTAATTAGTTGAACTGATCTCCTAACCGATATTCATGACACTCTCCACAATAATTGTTAAAAGGCTCATGGGCTTTATGGCACCAATCACAATCGAGTTGCCCATCATGTGAATTATGTGGATTTAACTCTACTAGATACTTCGTTGTATTGGCTAACTCATCATAAGAACCATAATGACAGCTCAAACATGTTTCTTGAGGCGGAGTATCCGGAGCCCCCTCTTCGGGCAATTCACTATGACATGTATCACATTCTAACCCTGCATTTAAATGGTTAGCATCAAGGTACTTAGATGCTCCTACACTTGCCATAACCTCTGCAACTGTTTTTCCATCTGTTGTTGGAACCTGTGTTTCTACTGGCACTTCTGACTGTTCATTTTGACCCTGGGTTTCATTTTGGTTCTGATTAGGCTGTTGATTACTAGAAGTAGAGTCATTGCCTCCACATCCTGCCAGAACTACTAAGCCTATAAGAACCATTAATAACACCAATAATACTTTCTGCCTATTATCTCTCATATTGTCAGACCTCCCTTCACTCACCTGAGGAATCATTCACCTCCCTAGTTAGTTATTTATCTATTTATTTGGGATTGTAACTCTATAATAAAATAAGGATACCTAGCAAGCAATCTGCTAAGGTATCCAAGTATAGTAATCAAAAGTATTTTATTTTTGGGCTCTTTATTCTCCTAAAGAACTAAGAAAATTCTTCTTTAGAGTCTTGTAATTTTTTAAAAAAATATTTATAATATATCATCCTAATTGTTTACATTAGTCTACTCTACAACAAGAATTCCTCTGATGCGAGAATGTAACGGACTGCAGCGAATACTGCAAACATAAGAAAACTCGCCTTTTTCCTCAGCCACAAACTCTACAATTTTAAACTTGCCTGGTTCAATCATACCTGCATCAATGCCTAAGTCTCCAATCCTAAAGCCGTGAGTCACGTCTTCGCTAATCAGCCGTAGTCTCACTGTTTCACCTTGCTTCACTACTACTCGATCAGGAGAAAACCCTCCCTTTTCATAGGCTCGCAGGACTATATCAATGGTATTTGGTTCTACATTGGCAGCTACATTTTTGGCAAGGGTTGCTCCTATTGGCACCCCTAATACTATTAGAAGTACTAATATCCCTGCTATTAACTCAGTTTTTGATCGCACCTACACCACTCCTTCCTGTGGCACTTTTGGTTTAAATATATAGCCATAAGAATACTCCTGTGACAATTGTCAGAAAGCCTGTTATTGGTATCAGTAGTTTCAAGCTTTGCTTGCTTTCTAGCTGATACTGGTCAATCAGCTTTGCTCCTATGCTGTTTGAGTATGCTAATCCAGCAAACAGAATTGCGGCTTGAATATATGGATATACTCCCGTACCTACTGGCTTCCAGACTAAGTCTTTTGTGCTAACCAGATTCCATCCCCAACCAAAGGGGTCAGATAATACGTGTAATATATAGGTACCATTGATAAACAGGAAGGAAACGCTAAATGCCATCCATCCAGCTAATCCCATGGGAACTAACACATAGGCTAAATCTACAAATATCTTCTTAAAAGCCGGTATTTCTCCTGGAACTTCTGCTTCTGTGGTGGCAGCTGCTTCATTTACTGAGCTTTTCTTGCTGATTAGACCTTTTGTGATAACTGCCAGCTCTTTTACTGGTGTTAGAATAGCTCTAATGCTTGTAAAGCTTCCAGCTGCTAAGCCTCTTCCTAACCACACCACTAAGGCAAATAGCATTGGTACTATTAAAAGGTTAAGGGTTAAAAAACCTGCTGCATAAATGAAGAATCCTGGTATATTTAAGTTTGCCCATTGTTTGACAAAACCCCACGGTCCTTGGAATACTACTGAGTATAATAAGGCGCAGTTTAACATGATAAATGCTTTATAAGCCTCGTCTAAGCTTTTGCCTTTAGCTACTAATAGGTCTGAACCAAATTTGCCCCAACCTAAGCTAATATTGTTTTGGGAGCAGGTTTTGAAGCACTCAGTACACATTCCACAATAAGCGTTTCTTCTTAGATTCCAGGGCACTTCCATCCATGGACAGCCATGGCCCTTCTCACTACCCATAATACATTCTTTTTCTTTATGACCTTTACAAACTGCTGTATCTCTCACTCGCACCTTTAGCGGAGCTAGTAAAGAGTACAATCCGATAAATCCACCTACAGGGCAGAGGTAACGACAGAATACTCTTTTGCCAAATTTAAGAGAAAATACTATGGCTAACACAATAAATGCTGATAGTACTATAGCTGTAGCCAATGGTCTTGTTAAGATTATGCCACTAAATAAGGCTACTGCTAAGAAGGCCCAATTCTGTAACCAAATATTTTTAAATCGCTTAGGCCAGCCTTGTTGTACCAAGCTCAAGGGACGTTCTCGACCTCTTTCAATAAAAGTTTTCCGGTCTAGCCATTCTCCTGGTGCTGGTAACGGACATATAGCACACCATAATCGACCCCCTAAGGGGAGTAGAAGAAGAATTAGTGCTGCCCACCATACTATCCACACAAATATGATAGAGAAGTTGGCGTTGCCTACTGCCGTGCCGGCAAATCCAGCAAATAGGATCACTGCAAAGAAAAAGCTATTAACTATAAATACTGAAAATTGCAGCCATCTTTGTTTTAACAGTTTATCAAGCCAAGGATACTTTTTGTTAAGGTCTATATCCTCACCTATCCCAATTGTTTCTACTGCTTTTGTTAGTTCCTTACGTCCTCGCCAATTGATATATCCTAAGCTCCCTAGGCCCACTCCAATGGCCAAAGCTAAGGCTATTGGAAATGAAGGATTAGGGTCTACTATCAACGTTCCCACCATAAAGGGGTGCATCGGTCCGCATACTACGTTGCAGCGAAAGGTAAATCTTCCGGCCTTATCTGCCACAAATTCTAAGGTATTTACCTCTTGGTCCCGAGGCATATCTGCTACTTCTATGTCGTAGCCATCAATATACAGCCCGTGGGTCACATCATCAGCATATAGGTTAATTATGACTTTATCGCCCTGTTTTACTCTGATTTCTCCTGGGCTATATTCAAACTGACTGGCGGTTATATCTGTCTCAACTATATTACCAGCAGCCTCTGCTAGATTGATGTTAGTGAAGCTTACTGCTAGCAGCATTATCAATATCCAAGGAATCATTCTTTTTAGCAAGCTATCACTTCCTTGTTTTAATAAAAATAGTATTTTTATTACATAATATATTTTAAAAAGCGGCCGCCTGTTTTCAGGCGGCCATTTACCATAAAGGTAAGTGAAGGTATGGGGAAGTTTTAGCTTAAGTCAAAAGCGGAAACTTAAAAACTTAAGCTGAAGCTTTGGGATTCTTCTTACTTACCTTTCCTGCCACAAAAGGGATTACCCATATTAGCGCAAACATTACCAAGGCTGGAAGTCCAAAAACTGACCAGGTATAGGATGCTGCTTTTGCATTAAATTCAAGGTTTTTTAGTGCAAGATAATTTTGAATAGTGAATAATAACAGTACAGTTCCTAACACTCCGAGTACCCACTGATACCATTTTACTGCCAACTGACCTGCTTTCACTTTACTCACTAGTACAGATAAGATATAACCAATAACTATGCCAAAAAATAACCATAACATTTATTTTCCACCTCCCAGGTAGGTTACATTTACGTTCTTAGCTTGCCAGCCTTGGTGTCAATACCGTAAGCAGCCCTGTCTTCCACCTTCCACCAATCCTCTGGATTCTTGAAAGAGTCATAAACAGCTCTGTCCATCTTACTAATTGTTCCATTGAATGCCCCAGTTTTTGCTGCTGTAGCTTTCCATAATTCATGAATCGAAGCTTCATCTGATTTGTTGTATGGACAGACAGAGAAACATATACCACAGTTTGTACCAGCTTCTCCCCTTTGATAATTTCGACAATGAACTGAATGTTCGAACCATGCCCTATGACCAGCATTGTTCCAAGGCCCTACTGGTTTCCAGGAGGGCTCTGTATCAAAACTTAAAGCTCTCGGGGGACATAATTCTGCGCAGATTTTACAGGTTTTGCAGAAATTATGGAGGCCAAAGTCAATGGGCTTAGTGGGTGCCAAGGGCAGGTCTGTGACAACCATTGTCAACCGCACCATTGGCCCATATTCAGGGGTTACTAGCCGGTTGGTTCTGGACATTTCTCCTAATCCAGCCATAACTCCAAAGGCAGGATAAATGCCAAGACCATTGCTACGGGTAGGCCCATAGGCTGTATACCCTAAGCCCCTAATGAACTCCTGTAACTGATTAAGCGATAGCCATAGCCTGGTATAGCTTAATCCAGTTGTTTGAGCGCCTAAAGGAGTTGGACAGGATCTCATTGTGTCCCCATCCATCTGGATTGAGTAAACAATAACCCAGCGAGCCTTATTCGGAATAACTGCTTTATCATCCTCTTCATAGCCCATGTCTACATCTTGGAATAGGATTTTCTTTTTACTTGGAGCAGGATCTTCGTTATATATAAGCTTTTTAGTGGTGGCATCCTCAAGCTCTACAAAACCTACACTCATGGCCCCCATATGCCTTAAGGCGGCCCTTACAATTCTAGAATTCTCTTCTGGGGTACCTTCATATCGTGGCATTCCCCTTTCTTGAGGAGTTTGTGCCTTTTGTGCCCCTAAAAATGATGGGGCTAAATTTCCCCTATAGCCTGTTGCTGCTCGAAGGGCATGATCTTTTGTAGTATAGCCAGGCTTTCCTTCTAATTCCCATTTTTTTGCTTTTTCCTTATAGATATCTCCCAGTTGTTTAACCCGGTCTGCTCCCATATAATCCGTTCCACTACCTCTTAATGTCTCCCACTCGTTATATCGCTTGACAGCGTTCCAGTCTATTTCAGTAGTTGGTTTATCAACATTTTTTACCCACCAGTACTTGCTTACAGCTTCACCTGGCTTATTATTGGCAGTAGCCTCTACCATCTCAGGGGTCATTCCTGCAGTCAATGCAACTCCAGCACCAGTTAGCCCCAGCGCCTTCATAAACTCCCGGCGATTTAAATTTTCTGGCATTTCTCAAACCTCCCTTTTCCTACGATTAGTTTACTCTACTACAAATGTCATGCGAATCCATGGATGGATTGCACAATAGGGCTCATATACTCCAGGACTACTTGGAGCTGTCCATAATCTTCGTACTGTCTGCCCTGGCACAACTAATATCTCCTTAAGCCCTGAATCACTATCTAAAAAGTTATGATCTTCTTCCTGGTCGGTATTGGTAATTACAAATAAAATCTTTTCTCCTGCTTTCATTGTCACTTCATTAGGAGTAATGGTATCAGGGTCAAACTCTAGCACTACCTCGGTAGCATCTCCAGCACCTGCTGGCACCGGCTCATCCATTACAACATTTTGGTTAGCTGAATCTCCACCTCCACAGCCAACTATAAGCAAACCTGCTGATAAGATAATTAGTAATAAAATTATTCCTTTTTTCAACTTCCTTCACCTCCAAAGTAATTAGTTAAACTGATCTCCTAGCCGATAGCTATGGCATTCACCACAGTAATTGTTAAAAGGCTCATGTGCATAATGGCACCAATCACAATCTAGCTGTCCATCATGAGAGTTATGTGGATTAAGCTCTTTTAGGTACTCTGTTGTTTTCGCCAACTCCTCATAAGAACCATAATGACAGCTCAAGCATGTCTCTTGCGGAGGAGTAGGCGGAGCCTTGTCTACTGGTAGCTCACTGTGGCACGTGCTGCAGTCTAATCCATTATTTAAATGGGTTGCATCCAAATAATTTGATTCCTCAATACTTGCCATAACATCAGCTACTGTTTTTCCCCCTGCATTTGCGTCAGGGATTTGTGTCTCTACTGGTACTTCTTGCTGCTGTTGATTGTTATCCTGACTACTAGTCTGATTCTGGCTAGGTGGCTCTTCTGTTGAACCGCCTCCGCATCCTGCTAGCGCTAGTAGACCAATACCCACCAGTAATAACACCAATAAAAATTTGCCTTTATGATTGTTCATATTATGTCGTTCCTCCCTTCACTTACCTGAGGATTCCTTCACCTCCCTATATGTTCAAGTATTTTTTAGTGCTTACTTATATAATAGGAGCGCTAAGGCTATTAAACAACCTGCTAAGGTTGCTACCTGCCATTATCCTAAAGTTGGAAATTTATTTATTAATTTAGCTACTTTTATATGTATACTTTAGATTACTAATTATGGAAAATCATGGTACAATTGTGCCAATAAATTAACAAAAAAAAACCAGCTATACGCTGGTCTAATCTTTTAAAAATACATCGCAATAAACAAAAAGCTAAATACAGTTAAAAATGCTACTAGCGGGAGCAGGACTATTACCTTCTTTTCGCCTATTATACCATATTCACTTATTATTCTATCACCCAAAATAATTGCTGAAGATAATCCAAGCCAAATAAATCCTAACTGTAAAAAGGGAAGAATACTTACAAAGTATGGTCGCCATTCAATATCAGCCGTACCAAACAAATTCCAGCCCCAGCCAAATGGATCAGATATGACACTGACTATGTATGAACCATTTGTTAATAACAAGGTTAAACTAAATATTATCCAAGCAGCTAAGCCTAATGGTACTAGTACGTATGAAAAATCAATGAACATCCTAGAAAGCTCAAAGGATCTTTTCTGATTATTATTGTTCTCATCATCCTTTGCTATAATAATATCCTTCTTAAAGTAACCTTTAACATATTCCCAAGCACCTTTAATTGGCTTAATAAAGTCTGCAATTGATAATATCTTGCCAGTATCGATACATTTCATTGTAAACACCACAATATAATATAAGAAGGGTACTATTAGAAGATTACTTCCAATAAAAATTACTGCAAAAAAGGTGAATTCCAGTACCGAGGACATGCTAGCCCAACTTTTTAAGAAACCCCAGCTTCCATAAAATACAGCTGAATAAAATAAGGCACAAGTCAACATAATAATTGCTTTATAGGCTTCATCTATTTTCCGCTCGTCTGCCACTAACAAGTCAGTTCCAAAGGGCTTAAGATTAACAGCAATATTATTTTTGGGGCAAGTTTTTAAACACTCTGTACAAAGTCCACAATAGGCATTTCTCTTTAGACTCCCAGGATGCTCCACCCAAGGACAACCATATCCCTTAGCACTGCCTCTGATGCATTCATGCTCTGGGTGCTGATCACAGGTTACTACATCCTTTACTCGCAGCTCCAATGGTGATACTAGAGAATATAAACCGATAAAGCCCCCTAAAGGACAGATGTATTTACAAAAAACTCTTCTTCCGTAAACTAATGACATTGCTAGCGCTATTATGACAAATAAAATTAACACAAGACTAGTATATAAGGGTGACGTAATAATTAGCGCACTAAACATGGCAAACAGTAAAAACCCGATGTTTTGCAGCCAAATATTTTTATATTTGGCTGGCCACTTATTCAGGGCTATCAGCCAGGACTTATCCTTCCCTTTACCAATAAAAGCCCCCCTTCCAACCCATTCACCAGGAGCAGGAATAGGGCACATGGTACACCATAGCCTTCCACCCAATGGAAGAAGGAGTATCAGCAAGAAAGCCCACCAAAATATCCAAACAAAAACTACTGCAATATTCTTATTTCCAATGGGCGTCCCAAAAAGCCCAGCATAGATTATTACTACAAAAAAGAAGATATTAATTAAAATTAGCCAAAATTGAAACCATCTACTTAATAATATTTTCTTTAGCCAGTTAAGCTTAGTCAGCTCAAACTTTCTAACATTCTTAACTTGTACTTCAGAAACTTTATTTCTCTCTTTTCTATTAAACAATAAACCTGCCAAAGTGAAACTAGAAGCGAACATAGTCAATAATAGCAGTTGCCATATGCTAGTACTTGGTTCAACTACTAACTTACCCACCATAAATGGATGCATCGCCCCACAAGTTACATAACACCTAAAGGTAAAGGTGCCTGCTTTATTAGCAACAAACTCCACATAGTTTTCCTCAAGGTCTTTAGGATGATCCTTTACTGTAACGTCATATCCATCTATTCTTAATCCATGGGTAATATCATCAGCAATTAAATAGATTCGTACTGTATCTCCTTGCTTCACCTTGATAGTTCCCGGGGAGAATTCAAAGGTTTTTGCAGTTATGTAAAACTCTTGGTATCCTGCACCTGCTATGTTTTCTTTTGGAATAATAATTGTAAAAATTATCAATGTAACAATTACTACAACAATTGACAGCCTTCTCACTTTTCTCCCCCTTTCACAAGGAACATTTACTTCCAATATATGTCTTCTGCCAATATTAAGAAATATTAGTCAGCCTTTTCATCATGCACTAACCCTGTTTGAACAGCATATAATGCTGCCTGTACCCTATTTTGCAGATGTAGTTTTCCCAAAATATTACACACGTGCTTTTTAACAGTACTCTCTGTCACATAAAGCTCACTAGATATTTCCTTATTGCTTTTGCCTTCACCGATTTTTATTAATACTTCTTGTTCCCGATCAGTAAGAGATTCTACGGTAGAATTGTTTATTCCCCTTTGAGCATCACTAAATTCCGCTAATATTTTAGTGGCTATTAGGCCTGATATAGGCGATTCCCCCATAAATACTCCCTTTAACAGTTTGGCCAGCTCATCTGAAGGAGTATTTTTAAGCACATATCCTTGTGCTCCAGATTTGATAGCTCCAAATAAGTCCTGATCTTCATCAGAGGCAGTCAGCATCACTATTCTGACACTTGGCATTTCCTTCTTGATCTGTTGCGTAGCCTGCAGTCCGCCCATCATAGGCATCCGGACATCCATTAGTATCAAGTCCGGCAGTGTCTCTCTAGCTTTTTCTACTGCCTCCAAACCATTATTTGCCTCGCCTACAATAAAAATTTCCTTTTGCAAACTCAATAGCGCCTTTAAGCCCTCTCTAAACAACACATGATCATCTACTAATAAGACATTAATTAACGACTCAGTCATTTTAAGCCCCCCTGTTTTCATAAGGTACCATTAATCGAACAGTAGTCCCTCGTCCTAACTCACTATAAACATTAGCCCATCCCTTTACTATTTGCATTCTTTCCTGCATTGTTTTTAGTCCGTAGCTATCTATTAAGTTATTGCAGTCAGAAGTATTAAACCCTTTTCCATCATCTACTACTGTAATGATCAAATGTGCTTCATCTAGCTTAAGGGTTACCTTTACCTTGCTTGCACAGGCATGTTTCCTAACATTGATTAGGGCTTCCATAATGACTCTTAGCAGCTGTATCTCAATAGTATCATCTAGTTTCGTTGGGACATTAGGCTCAATCTCAAGCTCCACGGATATATT
>JAWSUQ010000023.1:0-14773 GCA_033549265.1 Bacillota bacterium | reverse complement strand
GATAGCTGGTATTTCGCGAAATTTAAAATTCTTTTTTAATATTAAGCACTAAGCTTATACATATAAGTCTAGTGCTTATTCCTTTTAAAATTCTAACTTTGTTGATTTTCTAATTACCCATAGGTATGATATAATGTAAAAAAAATAAACTGCTAAGACAATAATTGAAGGAGAGGTAATTAGTTTATGGATGCAAAAGCACTAGCAAGGCAAAATTTGATGAACCTAACCCCCTATCAGCCTGGAAAGCCTATTGAGGAAGTAGAACGAGAGCTGGGGATTAAAGATGTTGTAAAGCTAGCTTCAAATGAAAATCCCTTAGGGCCAGCTCCTGAGGCTGTAGCGGCCATGGATAAGGCTATTAGAGAAACTCAGATATACCCAGACGGTAACTGCTATTATCTAAAAGAAAAACTAGCTGCTCACTGGGGAGTTAGCATGGACAATCTAGCTATTGGCAATGGCTCTAATGAGTTAATTAAGTTGATAGCAAAAGCATACTTAAATCCTGGGGAAAACATAGTTATGGCAGATCCCTCCTTTTCTGAGTATAAAACTGCAGCTATCATAAGCAATGCGGAAGTTATTGCTTTAGACTTAACAGAGGATTTTAGACATGACTTAAAAGCTATGGCTGCGGCTATTAATGACAGAACAAAGCTAGTATTTATATGCAATCCTAATAATCCTACTGGAACGATTGTTACTAAGGCTGAGCTTGATGAATTTATGGCTAAAGTACCTGATTCGGTAATTGTAGTTATGGATGAAGCTTATTATGAATACGTGGAAAATAAAGAATACCCAGAAACATTAGATTATGTAAAAGCAGGAAGAAACGTAATTATTCTTCGTACTTTTTCTAAGATTTATAGCTTGGCCGCTTTAAGAGTGGGCTATGCCATAGCAAAGCCTCAGCTGATAGATTTTATCAACCGCGTTAGAGAGCCATTTAACGTCAATCGAATAGCTCAAGTAGCTGCTAAAGCAAGTTTGGAGTCAGACCATGTTGCCAAAAGTGTAAACTTAAACAGTGACGGAAGAAGATACTTAATGGAACAGCTAACAGCATTAGGCTTAAAGCCTGTCACCTCAGAAACAAATTTTATCTTTGTAGATGTAGAGGTTAACTCTCGCCAGCTTTTTCAGGACATGATGAAAAAGGGAGTTATCATTCGCTCAGGAGATATTTTTGGCAAACCATCCTTTGCCAGACTGTCTATTGGCACTGAAAGTCAGAACGCTAAAATGATTGAAGTATTAAAGGATTGTTTAGGAAAATAATAGCTAATACAGTTGACATAATAGTATAACAGCTATATAATATCGATAATGATTACTGATAGCGATTATTTGCGATGGGGGTGACATCAATGGCAATATGGGTCTGTAAAGAATGTGGCAACGAAAAGGAAGGCCGCTGTAAGCCAAAAAAATGTCCAAGCTGTGAAGCTAAGGACACTTATGGTAAAAAGGAATAAAAATAAAGTGGAGGCTTTTGCCTCCACTTTATTTTTTTATTTTATTTTTAATTAAATGATTTTTATACCACACCTTGAGCTTTCATTGTTTCTGCTACTTTAATGAATCCGGCAATGTTTGCCCCTACAACCAGGTTATCTTCCACTCCGTATTCCTTAGCAGCTTCAGCAGCATTTTTGTAAATATTCTTCATAATTTGATGAAGCTTTGCATCTACCTCTTCAAAGGTCCAGGAGTATCTCATGCTGTTTTGGGACATTTCTAATGCAGAAGTTGCAACACCACCGGCGTTAGCTGCTTTTCCAGGTCCAAATAGCACCTTATTGTTTAAGAAAACATCTACTGCTCCAGGAGTAGATGGCATATTAGCGCCCTCTCCTACAGCTATTACTCCATTAGCTACTAATGCCTTGGCAGCCTCTTCATCCAATTCGTTTTGAGTTGCACTAGGTAAAGCTATATCACACTTGATAGTCCAAATGCCATTGCAGCCTTCATGGTACTCAGCCTCTGGGTGTTCTTTCACATATTCGCTAATACGCTTTCTTTCAACTTCTTTTAGGCGCTGGATTGTTTCCAAGTTGATACCGTTTTTGTCATAAATATATCCAGCAGAGTCTGACATAGCTACTACTTTTGCTCCAAATTGGTGGGCCTTTTCCACAGCATAGATAGCTACATTTCCAGAGCCAGAAACTGTTACAGTCTTATTCTTAAAGGAGTCTCCCTTAGCTTTTAGCATTTCTTCGACAAAGTACACTAGGCCATAGCCAGTAGCTTCTTTTCTAACTAATGAACCACCATATGTTAGGCCTTTACCTGTTAACACGCCTTCATATGTGTTCTTAATTCTTTTATATTGTCCATACATGAAGCCAATTTCTCTAGCACCTACACCAATATCCCCAGCAGGAACATCAGTATCAGCACTGATATGTTTTGACAGTTCTGTCATAAAGCTTTGGCAGAAACGCATAACTTCTCCATCAGACTTACCTTTAGGATCAAAATCTGATCCGCCTTTTCCACCACCAATAGGTAATCCTGTTAAGGAGTTTTTAAAGATTTGCTCAAATCCTAAAAACTTAATAATACCTACGTTAACAGATGGGTGAAAACGCAAGCCTCCTTTGTAAGGTCCAATAGCAGAGTTGAATTGAACTCTAAAGCCTCTGTTAACTTGGATCTTACCACTGTCATCAACCCAAGGCACTCTGAAGATAATTTGTCTTTCAGGTTCGACGATTCGGTCCATGATACCTAGCTCTTTATATTCTGGATTTTTTTCTAGTACCAGCTCTAAAGATTCTAGTACCTCTTGAACTGCTTGTAAAAACTCAGGTTCATTTTGGTTTCTTTTTGCCACTTGCTCTAATAATTGTTTTACATAAGACATTTTTCCAACCTCCTAATAATTTATTTTTTGTAATTAAGTAAGTTTAAATACCAACTTTCGCTAAATAATATTTCATAAAAAGGGATAAAAAAAGACACCCTTAGAATAAGTTGCTACATACAATAACAACTTATTCTAAAGGCGCCGTTGCCTTATTAATGAATATTATTTAACCGAATACATTTATTATAGCATGTTAATTAGTTTGGTCAATAGATGTTGAGGGAAAAATATTGTATACATTAGGGGATGATTTTCTATTAAAGGCTCTTATGATATAATGTAAAAATAAATGTTACTTGGCAAAAGCTTATTTAGCAAAGCAGTACTTAGGGGTGCTCATGGGATGTATGGGTTAAATATAATTATTGGTAATAGCGATATTAAAGAAAGAAAAAACTTAAGGGATATCTTAACTAGAAACGGCTATCATGTGGCAGGGGAAGCGGCTGACGGCTATAGCGCCATGAAGTTAATTAGGTCGCTGCAGCCTGATGTGGCTATCTTAGATAGTCAGCTTAATGGTCAAAACGTATTAGATATAGCTCGAATTAGTGCGGAAGACCATTTAGCTCCAATTATTCTAACTACCGATTACAACAGAAGAAATTTATTAGATAAAGCAAAGGAAGGCTGGGTATTTGGCTTTATTATGAAGCCCTTTGATGAAGAGCAATTAGTAGCTACCGTAGAAATAACAGCGGTAGTTTACAAAAAAATTGCGGCTAAAGAAAAACAGGTAGAGGATCTGAAATATCAATTACAGGCCAGGAAGGCCATTGAAAAAGCAAAGGGACTATTAATGGTCCGAAAAGGCTACTCGGAGGAACAAGCCTATAAATGGATGAGGGATCAAAGCATGGAAAAGCGCAAGTCTCTCGAGACAATTGCCCTGGCGGTAATAAAAACTTATCATGCTAAAGTAAATTAATAGAGGTGACCACAATGTACTCAAAAGAAGAGGTTTTAGAGCTGGCAAGAGAGTTGGATGTAAAATTTATTAGACTGCAATTTACCGATATTTATGGTGTACTGAAAAATATAGCCATCACCGTAGAGCAGCTTGAAGGGGTGCTAGAAAAAGGGATAACCTTTGATGGCTCTGTTATCGACGGGCAGGCTAGACTAAGAGAGTCAGATATGCTGCTAAAGCCTGACCCCGATACTTTTGTAGTATTTCCATGGAGGCCTAGAACCGGCGCTGTTGCTAGGCTGATGTGTGATGTGAGCAATCCAGACGGTACCCCCTTTGCTGGCTGTCCTAGGAATAATCTGAAGAGAATTTTAGCTGAAGCTAAAGAGCTGGGCTACCAAATGAATGTTGGCCCAGAGGCGGAGTTTTACCTTTTTCATACAGATGAAGCAGGGCAGCCTACAACTAATACTCACGACCAAGGAGGCTATTTTGATTTGAGCCCAATGGATCTGGGGGAAAACGCCCGGAGGGAAATGGTATTAGCCTTAGAGGATATGGGCTTTGAAATAGAGTCATCTCATCACGAGGTATCTCCTGGGCAGCATGAGATTGACTTCAAATATGATGATGCGTTGGCCACCGCTGATAAGATTGTAACCTTTAAATTCGTGGTAAGGGCAATAGCCCAAAGGCATAGCCTTCATGCTTCCTTTATGGCTAAGCCTATTCAAGGTCTTAATGGATCAGGGATGCATATCCATCAAAGCTTATTTAATGATGGTAAAAATGCTTTTTATGATGAAAATGGGGATGGACAGCTGAGTCAAACGGCCATGTGGTACATTGGTGGGATTCTTCAGCATGCACGAGCATTTTCACTAATTTCAAATCCTACTGTCAATTCCTTTAAAAGATTAGTTACTGGAGAAAGCGCTCCTATCTTTGTAGGCTGGTCGGAGCAGCATCGTAGCTCAATCCTGCGAATACCTGTGAGGAGAGGTGCAGCCACTCGGATAGAGATTAGAAATCCGGACCCTACCTGTAATCCTTATTTAGCACTAGCTGCAATGCTGAAGGCGGGTCTTGATGGAATTAAAAATAAGGTTAGCCCTGAGAAAGCATTTAAAAAGGATGTCTATGACATGAGCCAGCAGGAAATTGAACAGTTAAAGATTCAGCGATTACCAAAAAACATGTATGAAGCCCTAGAGGAGTTTAGCAGTAGCAAGCTGATGCTGGAAGCTTTGGGAGACCACATTTTTCAAAGGATAATTCAGTTAAAAACTGAAGAGTGGGAGGAATTTCACCAGCAAATATCTCCTTGGGAAATCAATAAATACATCAGTAAATTTTAAACTAAATATATATTTTTGATTTTAATTATAACAAAACCATCTGACACTTTAAGCCAATTGTCAGATGGTTTTATTATGGCACCAATTTTTTAATTAAGCGAGGTTTAACAGTAGCTTAAGGTAAAGTTAATATCTGCCCAACGTTTAATCTATTTGGATTAGGAATGTTATTGATAGCCACGATTTGACTAACGGTAACATTAAATCGCTGAGCTATTAGCCATAAGGTATCACCCTTTTTTACAACATAGGTTTTTTGCCCGTTATTGCCTCCGCCCTCAGTAGATCCGCCGGCTGGAGGACTATAAGGACCGCCTGAGCTTGGTGTTTGGCCTCCGTCAGCAATTGAATTTTTGATAATTACTGGTGTTCCCATTCGAACCTTGCCAAAAAGCTCATCTACATCATGGTTGTGCATACGAACACAGCCGAGAGAGGCCATGGTGCCAATAGACGCAGGGTTATTGGTGCCGTGGATACCGTATTCGGGCTTAAACTCCATCCATCTGGTGCCATAGACACCTCCGGGATACATTACTTTGGCCCGAATTTCAAAGTTGCCTACTGGGGTAGGGGTGTTGGGTTTACCTATCGCAACAGGATATTCTTTAATTAGCTGGTTTCCGGATAATAGCCTTAAACGTTTGCTCTTAAGAAAAATCTCTATTTTCGGTTCAGTTAAGCTCTGGGGCATAAACATACCTCCTTTATAATCTCAATTAGAAAAAAACAACGTATCTAAATTGCTTTATATACTATCATATGTAGCTCCATGGGGTATGTGTAAAAAATTAAAAGAGGATTAAGGAACTTAATTGTAGAAATAATAATAAAAAATATTCTAATAAGAGGTGTAAAATGTATCAGGATTTGCGGAGCTTTATTTCTGTGCTACGGCAGGAAAAGGAAATTGTGGAGGTGGCTGCACCGGTTGACCCATATCTCGAAATACCAGAGATTCATCGCAGGGTTATTGATGAGCAGGGTCCAGCTCTGTTGTTTACAAATGTAAAAGGCAGCTCTTTCCCCATTCTTACCAATATGTTTGGCACTAGAAGGCGAGTTGACATGGTGACAGGCACTAGGCCTGAAGAGATAGTGAAGAAGGCTTTAGGGGCTTTGGACAAGCTTTTACCACCGAAGCCAAAGAATCTTTGGCAGGAGCGGCATTGGATTTTTGATGTGGCTAAGACAGGCTTTAAAAGAGTTACCGCTAATAAAGCGCCTATCTTAGGGTCCCAGCAAACTACCGTTGATATGACAAAGCTGCCAGCCTTAACAGGATGGCAGGAGGACGGAGGACCTTTTGTTACCTTACCTTTAGTATATACTGAGCATCCTAATTCAAAAGAGCATAACCTGGGGATGTACCGAATGCAGATATATAGTGAAAATCAAACTGGCATGCACTGGCAGATTCATAAAGGCGGTGGTTTTCATCATTATGAGGCGGAACAGCAAAATAAGGCATTGCCTGTGACAGTGTTTCTTGGAGGACCACCGGCCCTAATATTATCTGCTATTGCACCGTTGCCAGAAGCCTTACCTGAGCTATTATTTACGTCTTTCTTAATGGGTGAGAAACTGGAGCTAGTAGATGTGCCAGGCTTAAGCCATTCCTTAGTTGCAGGGGCAGAGTTTGCCATTTGTGGAGAGGTGCCACCCCATGCTAGAAAGCCCGAGGGGCCTTTTGGTGACCATTATGGGTACTATTCATGGACTCATGATTTTCCTATTTTTGACATTAAAAAGATTTATCATCGCAAGGACGCAATTTATCCTGCCACAGTAGTAGGAAAGCCGAGACAGGAGGACTACTTTATTGGCGAGTATTTACAGAGTCTCTTATCGCCGCTGTTCCCTGTAGTGATGCCAGGGGTCAAATCCCTGTGGACTTATGCCGAGACAGGCTTTCACTCGTTAGCTGCGGCAGTGGTGCGGGAAAGCTATTATCGAGAGGCTTTAGCCCATGCCTTTAGAATAATGGGAGAGGGACAGCTAACCCTTACTAAATTCTTGATAGTCACCGATCAGAATTGTGATTTGGCTAATTTTACGGAGCTATTGGAAAAGGTCTTAGCCCGATTCAAACCGGAACAGGATTTACTTATTATTAATGATACTTCTATGGATACTCTTGACTACACCGGCCGTAAGTTTAACAAAGGCAGTAAGGCAATTCTCACTGCTTTAGGGTCAGCAGTGCGGCAGCTTCCGGCTACCTATAAGGGAGGCGAATTGAAGGGAATTAATAAGATAAAAGCTTACTGTGGTGGCTGTCTTTTAGTTTCGGGAAAATCTTATACAGAGCACCAAGAGCTACCTAGATTAATAGTGGAAGAACACCAAGAGCAATTAGCTGAGTGGCCAATGGTAATCGTAGTAGATGATTTGGATAAAATAAGTGATCAAACTACTTTTTTATGGACTGTTTTCACTCGCTTTGACCCAGCCAATGATATTTATGCCAAAGCAGCTATTGAGCATAATAAAATATGCTATCAAGGACCAATAATAATAGATGCTAGAATGAAGCCCCAATATCCAGATGAGTTAATTCCTAGACCAGATATTGTTGAGCAGGTTTCAAACCGCTGGAAAGAATATCTTCCAAAAGGATAAGGTCCACTGTAAAAAATGGATTGCATAAGTAAAGGAGACCAACTTAAAGGGGTCTCCTTATTTTTTAAAGTAAAGTAAATAAAGTAGGTATAATTTTAGGACATTACTCAGATGCTAACAAAAGACAGCTACTTACTTAAGGTTTGTGCCTTAGAACAAGGAGAGTAGGGTATGAAGATGACAGTACAGCATCTAGTAAAAAAAGTTGAAGTACTTAGAGAAGAAATAGTTCTATTGGAAAAAGATTTATCATCTGTTACTTATCCCATAACCAAAAGCATAATACAACAGGAAATTTCAAACAAGAAAGAGAGTATTGAGGAGTTGTATGTCCAAGAAGTAGAATTAAAGCTAAAGCGGCCCCTGCCGGAGCACTAGAAGCTATCCTTCGATTATTAGGATAGCTTCTTTTTTTGTAGCTATCAAAGGATAGCTCTAATGGTGAATATTAAATAATTCCCTGTCTCTTAAGGGTGGCATGGGCAAAGAAGAATAGTATAATAATGGTTATTATGATCCGAGCTGGTTTGTTAAACCGCTTGTATTTCCACATGAAATAGAGCCCTAATGGGAAGAGAAAGAGCAGGTTTAGGATAATAATTGGGAGTTTAGCAAAGAATGGATAGCTTTTCTTTTCTGAATGTTCATAGTCATGATCAGTCATATCTGGTAGACCTCCTTAGTGCTGATTATAATATATTATAGCTAAGTTATACCTTGAGGATTCTCAGCGCTTAAAATTAAAAATATTCCTCTAGTGGTTCTACATTAACTGGCCTTTATCCTCTTGCAAAATGGAAATTAAGCTTAAGGAAGGTAATACTTATATAAAGGAAAGTAGCTTTATAATAGCGAAACTAATAAAAGTTAAAACAATTTCTTTAGACATAGGGAGAATCAATAAGAATAGGAGGAAGAAATGGATAATAAAACAATAGTTGATTTAGATGCCTATCGAGAAAAGCTGGGACAAAAGTTTAAAAAAATAGTGCCTATTACTATTGCAGTGGTGATAGTATTGGTGCTGGCATTATCATCAGTATACATGGTGGATGCTGATTCAGTAGGAGTTGTATGGACCCTAGGGAAAATAACCGATGAGAGCCAGCCGGGGATTAACTTTAAGGTGCCTTTTGTGCAGCAGGTGGATATTGTCCCTGTTAAGCAAGTATTAAGAAGAGAATTAGGGTTTGTCACTGTTGAACAGGGGGGACCTAATGCGCCTGCCAGGTATCAATCAATTGCAGAGCAGCAACGGATGTTAACAGGAGATGAAAATATCGTTTATGTAGATTTTACCGTGCAGTATCGTATTAGCAATCCAAAGAACTATCTGGTGAACACATCTAATCCAGTGGAAACCTTGGATAAAGCAAGTGAGGCAGCTATGCGACTAGTTGTGGGAGAAGAGATAATTGATATTGTGTTAACCGATGGCAAAGCTTTGATTCAAACGAGGGTAGTGGAGGTATTGCAAAAAATTACCGATTCTTACGGATTGGGAGTAACAATTCAATCAGTACAGCTCCAGGATGTTAGCGTTCCTGCCGATGTTCAGCCAGCCTTTAAACAGGTGGTAGACGCCAAGGAAGGAAAAGAGACTAAGATCAATAATGCCGAGCGGCATCGAAATACTGTGGTGCCTCAGGCAAAGGGCGAGGCAGAGCGTATGGTGCAGGAGGCACTAGGTTTTCGTGAGGAAAGGATAGAAAGAGCTAAAGGCGATGTGGCTAGATTTGAAGCTATTTTAGCGGAGTATCAGCAGAGCAAAGAGCCCACCAAAACTAGGCTTTATTATGAGATGCTAAGGCAGACCTTGCCTAATGTTGACAATATTTATATCACCAAAGATGGAGATGCCTTAAAGCACCTAGCTGTGGGAGGTGGTAACTAATGAAACGGATTTCAATAGTGTTGGCATTAATATTTGTATTTCTATTTTTAAATTCAGCATACGTAGTAAAGGAAACTCAACAGGTAGTAGTTACCGAGTTTGGTAAGCCGGTGGAAGAGCGAATTGAGCCCGGTCTTTATTTCAAGATCCCATTTGTTCATAAGGTGAATGTTTTTTCTAAAAAAGCTTTAGATTATGATTCTGCCCCGTACAATATTTATACAGCAGATAAAAAGACAATGCGAGTAGATAATTATGCTAAGTGGCGGATAGTGAAGCCCACGTTATTCTTAGAATCTCTACTAACTGAAACGGCAGCTCAATCAAGACTAGATGACATTATTTATTCAGTGCTGCGAGAGGAGCTAGGGCGTCATGACTTCGTAGATATTATTCGCAGTGAACGCACTAGTATCATGAATAAAGTTACTGCTACCTCTAATAGAGCCATGGCAGAGTACGGCATAGAGATAATTGATGTGCGCATAAAAAGAGCAGATTTGCCTGAGGAAAATGAACAAGCTGTATTTAACCGAATGATTTCTGAGCGGGAGAGAATTGCTTCCCGTTATCTTTCCGAGGGTGATGAGGAGGCATTGAAGATTCAAGCTGATGCAGATAGGGAAGTAGTAGAGATACTGGCCCAAGCTTATCGGCAGGCAGAGGAGATAAAAGCTGAAGGTGACCAAGAGGCTGCTCAGATTTATAATCGGGCTTATACAAAGGATCCTAGCTTCTATCAATTCTATATGGCCTTAAATACTATCAAAGAAACAATTGGTCGTGACAGTACTTTATTCTTACCTCATGACTCTGATTTAGCTAAATACCTATTGCAGGTAAGATAATAGGCTAAAGACAGGCCCCCTCTTTCATTCTAAAAGTGGGGGCCTAAATCTGTATAATCCTTACAACTTTTTAACTGTCTACCTCATCATTAAACTCAATGCTTTGGACAGCTTGTGCTGCTTCTGCCAAAGGCATATTAAGCTCTTTTGCAAGTTGCTTGATGGTGATTTTGCCGCTCTTATCAGTGCTATTTAAGAACTGACGTACTTTGATGATATTCTGTTCTTCTCTAGTCATTGATAACCTCCTAAAGAGTAGTTAGTAATTTTTATATTGTCAATGCTAATTGCAAGACATTAGTAGTATTTGTTTGTTGAATGAAAATTATTTGTTAATAATTAAAGAAGCCTTTTCTCCAATTTGAGAAAAGGCTTCTTTATTAAACTCTTTATTATTTCGCTAAATTTGGATTTTCCTTAGCTACAAAATCCGCTTCCTCTTCCTCTTCTGTTTCTGTCTTAGGAGCAAACAGCTCATATACACCGTTGAGGAGGATTCCTACGATAGCTGCTAAGCTAAGACCTGTTAAACTTGCATTTTCACTAACTTGAATCAGAAGGATGTTGTTAGCTGGATTTACATATCCAGTGATACTAACAATTCCCACAATCAATACTGCAAACACCACACTAGAATTTCTTAAGTTAGAAAGATCTGGAGCGCTGTCAACTAAGGTCTTTACACCTACGCTGGCAATCATTCCGAAAAGGATGAAGCTGATACCACCCATTACTGCCAGTGGGATAGTTTGTAATAGCGCTCCCAGCTTTCCTATGAAGCTAAGAAGGATGGCAAATACAGCTCCCATTCTAATGATGGCTGGGTTATAATTTTTAGTAATAGCCAACACTCCTGTATTCTCGCCATAAGTGGTATTGGCAGGACCACCGAAAAGACCAGCAAGTGTAGTAGCTAAACCATCACCAATTAAAGTGCGATTTAAACCAGGCTCTTTCATAAAATCTTTGCCTACAACTGCTCCATTAGTAGTGATATCACCAATATGCTCAATAATTGTAACTAAGGCAATTGGTACAATAATCAGCATGGCGCTGATGCTGAATTGCGGTGCCATAAAGCTAGGTATAGCTAGCCATGCTGCTTCATTAACAGGGGCAAAATCTATTATTCCTAGGATTGCGGCCACTACATAACCAGCAATAATTCCCGTTAAAAGTGGGATCAGCTTAAAGAAGCCCTTAGCCCACATACTGACAAATACAACTGTAACAGCGGTAAAAATTGCAAGCGGCCAGTTGGCAGAAGCCATATCAACTGCTACTGGAGCCAAGGTAAGACCGATGACCATAATGATAGGCCCCACTACGATTGGTGGAAAAAGCTTGAGCACTTTTTCAGTACCTACTGATGACACTATAAAGGACATTAGCAGATAAACTGCACCGACAGCAATCATTGAGCCTGTAGCATAAGCTAGTCCAAAGGAATTTCCTACTGCAATAATACCTGCTATAAAGGCAAAGGATGATCCTAAAAATACTGGAACCTGACCTTTTGTTACAAAATGAAAGATTAATGTACCTAACCCTGCAGTGAATAATGCAACTGATGGGTTGAGACCAGTTAAAATCGGAACTAATACGGTGGCACCGAACATGGCAAAGACGTGTTGAATAGCTAATGGTATTGCGGTTTTCATTTCCAGTTGACCCATGAATAAAACCCCCTTGTAAATTTCGGCCATTATTAGTTTGCACATGTTGCAGTAATAAATGCCACTTTAGCCCGATTGTTTTAGAGTATTATAAAATAATAAAGACCTTGGTAGCGTGGCTAACAAGGTCATAGATTACAGAAAGCTTCTCTATTTCCCCTTGCTAGTCTCGCTGGACTAATTTAAAGGGCTATGGATATTTACTGAACAGGCTTTCCTTGCTAGCCTCGCGGGACTAACTTAAAGGCCGTTTTTTTTATTATAAAGCTCCTTTAGAGTCATGTCAATAATAAATCTTCTGCATATAATGAAATGATAGAGGAGGGATGAAAATGAGTGGACACGCAACAGATCTTGCCTATAATTGGAGCGGCTATCAGCTAGGTAATAATGTTAGAGTATCTATTGGCGATGTAGATGGAGATAATCGGCTAGAGGTTCTAGCCACCTGCTGTGGAAATGATGGTCAACCGGGAACCTTATACTTTTTTGACTGGAATGGCAGGGCCTTTGTAGAAAAAGCCAAAAGCAGCCTAGGCAGAATCCAGCGCATCCTAAATATTAAGGCGGGAAGGTTTACTGGCAATACAGCTGCAGATATTATAATAATTACTGATAACTATTTCTTTATTTACCAAATCCATGGTCAAGAAGTGAGAAGGGTTTTTCAAAGCAGATATCTGGGAGGAAGAGTTGTAGATGTAGAGATCAAAGATGTAACCGGTGATGGCCGTCAGGAGCTAATTATTGCCATAGAGGGAGTAGGGATACAAATATATTCCTGGTCAGGTAATCAAGCATTATTAATAGGTGAAATTCAATATCCTGGTAACCTCAGAGTAGCAGTTGGCGATACGACAGCTTCAGGTGTAGCAGAGATAGTAGTACTAAAACTAGGAAGGGGCCCAGGTAGGGATGTAGTAGAGGTTTTCAGCATGAGAAATAGACAGTTGGTACTAATAGCAGTAGTACAGCTACAGGTTATGGCTACCGGTCCCATGAAGGTAGGGCGCATTAGTGGAACCCGAAGAGAGGAAATTATTATAGTAACTGATGGGGGCAGAAGGGTCTTAGTATTGGGGTGGCAAAATAGCACCTTTGAAAGGATAGCTTTAAGTGATAGTCAGCCAGGAATAATTAGAGAAATGGTAGTAGGAGATTGGGATAATGGAAATCACAATGAGCTAGTATTAGGCCTATCTAATATGATAGTCGTGCTAAGGTTAACCGGTGGAACATTTGTATTAGTTGAAACCATAGAGACGCCTCATCCTTTAGTAGGCATGAGAATGGCTGACTTAAATGGCAGTGGTCGTAATGAAATAGTCATGGGCTCTGAAACTGGAACCGTTCATTTTCTGCGAAAAATAAGAGAAACTATTGTGAGGCCCCGGCCTCCGATAATAGTGAATCCCAGTCCACAACCTATAATAGAGCCCAAGTCCCAATTTCTTGTTAGAGAAAATGTATCGGTCCCCGAAAACTTTCCAAATGTACTTAAAGTAGCAGAGGTAAGGGCAAGGCCGATAGTTACCAGAACAAATATTATTACAAACAAAGTGATAGTAAGCGGTTTTTTTGATGTAGATATTTTAGTAGTAGCCGAGCCAGATCGTCGAGTACTTTCTTTTAGCCAAAAGGTTCCATTTGTCCACTTTGTTCATATGCCGGGATTAACTACAAGGGATAGGGTTAAGGTAGAGGTAGAGGTTGTGTTTGTTGACTTCCGTTTTGACCCAAGGTTTCCAAGGCAAATTGAAGTTATTATAGTTGCAGAGATATTTGTGTTTGATCATATTGTTAGACGGGGTGAGACTATTATAGTCTTGGCTGACCGTTGGAAGACTGATATTGATATTATCATGGAAATAAACCAACTTAATACCAGGGAATTGAGAGAAGGACAGCCGCTTAAAATGCCCCATATATAAGATATAGCTCAGATAATAGCTATCATTATCTGAGCTATATTGTATTACAAAGGTTGATGCCAAATCCATAAGATGCTTTAGCAGGGTATGGGTTTTATTAAAAGTGGCTAAGCTAGATAATACACAAACTATGGGAAAAAATAGCATATCTAATGGTCGAAAATATATCTGCTACTATTTTAAAAGGAATTTTTATCTTTTTAGCCAATTCTTTTTTAAAGAGCAATTTTATAAGAAGTTGATAAAGAAGAACGCTGGAGGATAGAATGATTACTGTAAAAGCATATGGAAAGATAAACTTGACACTAGATGTATTGAACAAGCTGCCGGACGGGTATCATCAGGTGGAAATGGTGATGCAACAAATCCAGCTGCATGATCTGGTAAAAATAAAAGAGTTAGAGGAAGATAAGATTGTAATTACTAGTAATATGAAAGGGGTTCCATTAAATGAAAGCAACTTAGCCTTTAAGGCAGCAAAGCTTATTAAAGATATTGTTGGTATAAAAAGGGGAGTTCATATCCATTTAGAGAAGAGATTACCTATGGAAGCAGGATTAGCAGGTGGTAGCAGCAATGGGGCCGCTACATTAAAGGGGATTAATGAGCTGTTCGACCTAAAGCTTTCCCTGCAGCAACTGATGGAGTTAGCG
>JAWSUQ010000022.1:3294-15048 GCA_033549265.1 Bacillota bacterium | reverse complement strand
ACAACCCCAGGCGGTGGCGTCTGCATCGCCATCCTTTAAGTCAATAAAGATTACTACATGTTTATTTTCCAGTATCTTTTTAGCCCTTTCTTCGTCAAATGCTAGACCAGCACCATCAATAGCCATCATTTCATCGCCAATAGCTATATCCACCTTGCTTGGGTCAAATTCGGCGCCGGAATAGCCTACTGCACATAGGATTCGGCCCCAGTTGGCATCTTCCCCAAAGATTGCCGTTTTCACCAGGCTAGACTTGGCTACAGCTAAAGCTGCCAATCGGCCATCCTTGATAGTTCTAGCATTCTTCACTTGAACCTCCAAAAGTTTAGTTGCCCCTTCTCCATCTTTAGCAATTAGCTTTGCCAGCTCTACTGTTAAGAAGTTCAACGCCTGCTGAAATTTGCCAAAGTATTCGCTTTTAAGAGTTATCTTTTCATTATCTGCTTCTCCGTTAGCAATTATAGCCACCATGTCATTAGTTGAAGTGTCTCCATCCACAGTAATCATATTAAAGGACTGCGCTGTAGCTTCCTTTATGGCTATTTGCAGTGCCTCTTGCTCAATATTAGCATCAGTGGTGATAAAGCCTAACATGGTAGCCATATTAGGATGAATCATTCCAGATCCCTTGGCCATGGCTCCCATAGTAATTTCTTTCCCTGCCAGCTGAAAGGAAGTGGTTATTTCCTTAGAAAAGGTGTCTGTAGTCATGATTGCCTTAGCAGCATTAGCACCCCCATCATCCTTTAGCTCCGCCGCTGCTGTTTCTATCCCCTGTCGCACATTATCCATAGGCAATGGTACCCCGATTACGCCAGTAGATGATACAATTACCTCCTGGTGGCTAATCCCAAGGAATTTTGCCGTTAAGCTTACCATTTCTTCCGCATCACTGAAGCCTCTGTCACCGGTACAGGCGTTGGCATTACCTGCGTTGACTATGATTGCTCTGGCAGCCCCCTGCTTTAGATTTTCCATTGTGAGCATTAATGGTGCAGCCTTTACCTTATTGGTGGTAAAAACCCCGGCTCCCACTGCTGGCGCTGTAGAAAAGATAATCGCCAAGTCTAACTTCTGCTTTTTAATGCCACAATGAACTCCCGCCGCTAAAAATCCTTTTGGAGCAGTCACTCCACCTGAAATCAATTTATAATTATGGCTCATTTAATTTTGCCTCCTTAATTTCTTAAGTAAATATTTATTAACCCAAATAACGGCTTATCAAGCTTAAGCCAGCTATCTCCGCTAGTCCAAACATTATATTCATATTTTGCACAGCCTGCCCCGCTGCCCCTTTTACCAGATTATCTATGGCAGATACCACTACTATCCTATTTGTTCGCTTATCTAAGGTGGCTGCAATATGACAATTATTAGTTCCCGCTACCCAGTTGGTCTGAGGAAGCTGATCAGTTAATAGTTTGACAAACTGTTCTCCCTGATAAAAGTTTTGGTAAAGCTCATTTATTTTTGCTTGAGTAACTTCGCTGTTTGGCTGTTCCCTTCCAACCTCTGCTTTAGCCAAAGATACGTAACTAGTGGCAAGAATACCCCGGGTCATTGGCACTAGATGAGGTGTAAAGGAGAGAATAATAGGCTCATCCGCTACCTCACTCAAAACCTGTTCAATCTCAGGAGTATGGCGGTGATTTGCAACCTTGTAGGCCTTAAAGCTTTCATTTACTTCGGCATAGTGGGAGCCTAAGGCTAAGCTTCTGCCCGCGCCGGAAACCCCCGATTTTGCGTCTATGATAATAGAGGTTGGATCAACTATCCTAGCTGCTAAAAGTGGCGCTAATGCTAGTGTAGCACAGGTGGGATAACAGCCTGGGTTTGCCACAAGCTTTGCTTTTCTTAGCTTTTCCCTGTAGAGCTCAGGCAATCCATAAACTGCTTGCTGCAGCAAACCTTCATGAGCCGATTCTTCCTGATACCACTGCCGATATGCTTCCATGTCTTTAAGTCTAAAATCAGCCCCTAGGTCAACAACTCTTTTTCCTGCCTCTAGCATAGCGGAAGCAACTTTGTCAGCATGGCCGTGGGGAAGCGCTATAAATACTACATCACAGCTAGTGGAAATTGTATTTAAATCTAACTCAGTACAGACCAAATCAGTCAAGCCTAACAAATTTGGAAAAACACTGCTTAGCTTCTTTCCTTGATAGCTTCGGGAAGTAACTACCGTTAGCTCAACATGAGGGTGATTTAACAGAATCCGTATCAGCTCTAAACCTGTGTATCCAGTAGCTCCCACAATTCCAACCTTAATCATTTTTCCTGCCTCCAAATCTTGATCCTTATTATAAATAATAGTTATGAATTATTGTTTATAATTATACATATAGATGCATAAAAATTCAATAATTATTTTTGGTTTTAGTAAGATAAAATTTGTGATATCCAAATATCAAAAATAGGATACCTCTCTTTAGAGAGAATATCCTATTTATACTTCAATTTATTATTTAAATATATTTTTATAATATATGAACTAACCATTTTTACAAAGGAGAATTACATTTTTAATAAGGTCTCCATATTAAAGGCAACTTGTAAAATTCCTGGTGATTTTAATCTAGGAAATAAGGCATACTTCCTGTAATCAGCCACGTTTTCCGACCTTTTAATAGGTGTAATAAAATACTCCAGCTCATTACTAATTAGCTTCTGATAGCTATTATTAATTGAGATCAGATTCAGTCTCCCTATATCTCCTGGAACTGTGGATGAAACAATGTTGCCCTTCTCATCGGTTATGCCTACCACATCAACCCCCAGCTCCCGAGCAACTGTATTAATATTTTCCTTGTTTACCTTTCCAGCAAAATCAAGCTGCTGTAGTCTTCTCCCTATGTTAATTACTAGCCGTTCAATAGTACGGTCACTTATAGCTTGCTGCAGCTTTTCACTTTCATACTGCAGTCCTGTCACTAGCTCTTCTACTTCCTCTAAAGTAGCCAATTGCTCTTCAGCAGAGGCTGCTATCTGCTGACTACTTGAGGCTGTCTGAGTAGCTATACTGGCTAAGGGCTCTATCAGCCCTCCTACCTCACTACTTTTTCTATTTAAATTATCGTTAGTACTGAATACATGCTGATATTCTTTGGAGATGCTCTGCAAAACCTGTTTTATCCCGGTCAGTGCTTCTCCAGTATTCTTTACTACCTGATTGCCTTCAGTAGTACTGACGTTTACTTCTTCCATTTTTTGTACCGAGATGCTAATATCCCCTTGCACCTGTCTAATAATGCTGATAATCTTATTTCCTGATGAGCTAGCTTCCTCCGCTAACTTCCGCACCTCATCAGCTACTACGGCAAAGCCCCGGCCCTGCTCCCCGGCCCTAGCTGCTTCAATGGCTGCATTTAGAGCTAACAGATTAGTTTGGCTAGCAATATCGTTGATTACTTCTACTATACCTGCTATCCCATCAGCCTTTCCTTTAAGGCTTTGAGATATGTCCATTAGCTCCTTTACCTGTTGAGTTATCCGATTCATTTGCTTATACAAAACAGCAGAAGTCTCTTCACACCGATTGACCTCACCTACTGCTTGGTCTGTCACTTTTTTGGCATGACTGATAGCTTCATTCTGCTTACCAATTTCTGCAGCCATTTCCGAAACAGCTAAAGAAGTAAGCTTAACCTTTCCCTGTTGCTCACTCATATTATCGGCTACGTATGTAATGGCAGTACTTATCTCTTCCGAGGAAGCGATAAGCTCCTTAAAAGCACCCTTGAGCCGATCTCCACTGATTAAAACCTCACAGGCAGAGCCTAGTAGGTTTTGATTAGATTCTTTAATATATGTGGCTACTTCTTTAATATTTTCATCTGCATAGCTTTCAGCTGGTGCTAAATTCCCCTTGGCTAAATCTAATACCTGCTCCACTTTTTTATCACTAGTTTCCTTTCTAATTAGTAACAAATTAATAATTAGTAATGCCAAGGCTGCAGATATTACTCCTATTACTTGATTCATGGTGCTGGCAATTACCGCAGCAATCACCAAAAGGTTTACTAGGGCTAATAGCTTTAACTTCAATCTTACCGCCTCTCTCTCTTTAGTTATTCATTGCGTGATGATATGCAGAGGTTCTATATAATAGTTATAATTCCACCTTTTGCTAGGACTTCCTTCTAAATTCTATAAAATATAAATAAAAAAACTGCTCTCCCAAAACAGAAAAGCAGTACAAAAGGCAAAAATATTTTATGTTATTTAGCTATAGCCACTACTATACCTCCTCCTTAGATTTTTACTGCTGTCCCATAGACTATAATCTCTGCTACTCCCTGAGCAATTTGACTGGTAGAGAAACGTACTCCGATAATAGCATTGGCTCCCATGGCCTCTGCTTGGTTAGTCATTTCTTGAAGGGCTTCCTCCCGAGCACTGTCCAATAGCTCTGCATATTCTACAACCTTTCCTCCTACCAGCATCCTCAAGAAAGCTACGATATCCTTCCCTAAGTGCTTTGCCTTAATCGATGTTCCTTTTACCATCCCTTTTACCTCGTATTCTGTTCTAACATCAGTAGTTGTCATTAACATTTTATACCACTCCTCGCTTTTATAATTATACTTATAAAGATTAAAAATCTTTGTTTTCCACAATTCGTAATCCCATAAAACAAATTATCCCGCTTATAATTAACATAATTACTAAGGATATTTGCCAGCCCGATTGCTGAAAATATACTGGCCAGCCTTGCATTTTGGCATACAGTGACAAGAAACGCAAATCGGCAAACCAACTAGGGATGGATAACACCATTGCTGTAATTATAGCTGCCACTGCGGCCTTAACCTGATCATCAAAAATAGCTGAATACAATACTGTAAAGCTGTAAATTATCAACCCACCTGTATAGGCCAAGGGTATCCCTGTGAGAAAATTTAATGGTAATGCTTCTCCGTATATTTGGGAAGCAAGGTAAGCTATTAATGTTGGTGCTATAATCACTAAAGCTAACCCAAATGCCCCTGAGAAGTATTTGCTAAAGAATATAGTTTTGCGGGATAAGGGTTTTGTAAATAAAAAGCTAATAGTTCCTCTGCCTGCTTCCCCTGCAATTTTGCCCATTCCTAATACTATAGCAAAAACGCTAATAGCTTGATATAAGTTCTTGCCATACCAGTTAGCCCAGGCAAAAAGATAGAAATCTTCTAGCATATTACCCATTAGTCGACTAAGTAGTTCCTTATCTATACCAGTAACTTGATATAGAAAGCTATCTAGAAATTCATAGGCTAGGTAAAGGGAGGTTCCAAACAAACAAAGATAGATAAGGATAATCCCATATTTCCATTTGTTTTCCCGCAGTTCTTTTATAATTAACCCATTATGAATCACATTCTTGGCCTCCCATCTCCAGTATGCTCTATAAAGATATCCTCAAGATCCATATCGATTAACTCTAAAACAAAATGGGGCTCTTTACTGACCTTAATCCATACATTATCAAGGTTATCACCAACAGTTATAATAGTATTTTTGCCTTGACGCTCTACTCGTCTAACTCCAACCCATTGCTCCAAATCTCTCGGCTCTTCACCTTGAAATACAACCCTAATTCTCTTTTCACTTATTTTCAGTTCATCTATATGCTTTACCATAACAAGCTTTCCCTTGTTAATAAAGGCTGCCAAGTCAGCAAATCGCTCTACTTCACTAAGCTGGTGAGTTGCTAAGAAGATTGTTCCGCCAGAGCCTACCACATCCTCGAAAAGAAGCCTATAGAATAGCTGTTTTTTTACCGGGTCAAATTGGGTAGCTGGCTCATCTAAGATTAATAGTTCTGGTTTAGGCCCTAGCGCCAATGCTAAGGCAACTGCAGCTTTTTGCCCCCGTGACAAGTGCTTGCTTCTTACTTTTGGAGATATCTCCATTAATTCCAAAACTCTTGTCACTAGTCCGTCATCCCAGCCTTTATATAATTTCTTACAGAAACTTACTAGCTCTTCAGTTGTCATATAGCCATAGAATTCAGGATTATCTGGTATATAGCCAATTTTTTCTTTTATCCGCAGGACATTAGGTTGTGCTTCTCCTAATATTTCTATTTGTCCCTCGCTGGGCTTAGTAAGCCCTAGTAGCATCTTAATAGTCGTTGTCTTCCCTGCCCCATTAGGACCTAAGAATGCAAATACGCTTTCTCTAGGCACTTCTAAGTTTAGCTGGTTGACAACCTTTTTTCCTTCGTAAGTCTTAGTTAGCTTTGTTGTTCTAATTGCATACTCCTGCATAGCCTATACCCCTTCCTCCAGCATCTTTTTGAATAAATCCTCTACTGCAGTAGAATTTAACCTTAGCTCACCTGTCAATCTTACTACCTCTGCTAATAGTGGTACTACCAATTCTATTTTCATCTCAGATAATTTATCCTCTTCTAGTTGAGCAACATAGGATCCAACTCCTGGCCTACTATAGATTAACCCCTGGTTCTCTAGATCACTATAGGCTCTCCGAATAGTGATTACGCTTACCTGTATATCCTGAGCTAGCTGTCTAATAGATGGCAGTTCATCCTCGGGCTTAAGTTCTCCAGTGAGAATCTGCTTCTGCACACTCTCCATAATTTGCTGGTATGCAGGCTTAGGGCTATTTTTGATTATATTAATATACATTTATTTTGCTCACCCCACTTTTACTATCTCAATAATATTATAGTTAAGTTATTGCTGTGTATACATTATATACACAATATATCATTTTGATTTTTAGTTGTCAATATTTCACAAACAAAAAAATTAACTTGTATATAATTACCATTATTTTGAAATACTAAATGTAGCAATATAGATCTGACAGCAGGACAATTTCTAAGAAAGGAGGGATGTATGAATGAAGGAAAGAAAAGAAAAGAAACAAAAAAAGCAGAAGTTTGCTGACAACACTAGTAGTGTGACTGATGCAGGCCAACATATTAATGATGTTACTCAGCGCCAAAAGAAAAGCTAAGCATGCTAATGTGTTAGGAAATTAATGCAAAGACTCAAGTGGATTATTCCCTTGAGTCTTTACTATTATTAACATTAATAAGCTTATATAAAGAAGCTATTTCGATTAAATATAACAATTATTTTACTTTGTCTCATTTTGTTTTAATACAATTTGACCAAATCTTACCCCTAAACTGGCAGCCACTACATCACACTTAGCTCTTAAGATAAAGAATGTCTTCTCTCCAGCTTCTGCGGTGCCTTCTAAGGATTCATAGTTAGCCTGACCTTTGCTGATAACAATATCAGACTCAGCCATTTTTTCAAGAAATTCCTTAGAGCAGTACTGAATCACTGTTCCAAGGAAAGAATTACCGTTAGTAATAACCTTAGCAATTTCATTCATTTTAACCGTGTGGGCATCTTTGATAGTAGCATCATTTAATATAGGCTGACCCTTTACACCGTAAACAATTTTTACCCCTGCTTTATTAAGCTCCTCCACTAGAAGCCGATCAAAAGCAATTTCTCCACTGTTATCCCCTATTATCAGTATCTGTTCTGACTCTGCCAGCCTTTTTTGCAGCTCTTGGTAATGATTAATGGCAAAGTCCACTTGAAGTGCTTCTTGAATGCTCTGGTCAATGTCGTAATCCTCCATAATACCAAGATCAATAACGTTTCCTGCCACCGCCAGCTTAAAGGCAGTAAACAGCCTATCCTCACTCCTATCTAAAATCTCTCTCAGTTTGGGCCACAGCTTCATAACCGCCTGATTTGACTCTGCTTTAGCCTGTTGAAAGGGATCCCTATTATCTAATAGATTATTTATTTTATGGAGAATTAACGATGAGTTTTCCGCTGGGGTCTTATCTTGATCCAGCTCTGCTATCAAAGGAAGTATCTGCTTAATAAGCTTTACTCTTTTACTATCCTCTAGCTCCACTTGATTGATAGCATTTAATGATTGCTTTAAATAGCAGGGAATACATTCTGCGCAAACCTTCATAAGTCCCTCCTTATTTTATATTGTTAATTTGACTAACAGGATTACCGCTCATATACACTATAATGGCTTTAAGAAGAATTTTCAATTCATGGAGAAGGGGGATTTTGTGATAGTAAAAAAATAAACTTCGCCAAAGCATAAAGAACACTGGCGAAGCCTTCATTTATTTGTCCTTTACTTTTTATGGGCAAAGAATTAGTCCTCTAGCCCACAAGCAATCAGCGCAGGTAGGGCTATTGCCCCAGCAGTCTAGCTTATTATCATCTACCATAGAGCAGCCCTCTAAGTATTTGCAGTCAGTGCAGGAGGGAAAATCAAATTCCAGCACCTGCTGACGAAATCTAAGAAAATCCTCGTTTATCCAAATATCCTTTAATTGAGTAATAGTAAGATTACCAAAGTGATAGGGAAACATCTCTTTTTTTCGGCCGTATGTGTAGCAATAATAGTGATGCATTCCAGCATAGCAAGGGCTCACATTCCCCTCCCAGGTAATAACCATGGCCTTATCCTCAACAAAGCTGCATTTTCGTTGACTTCTAAGTTTCATCTCTGGCACTCTTCCTCTAAATAGCAGGTATCCGGCACCAGTACCAACCATTAGCTCCTCATCCTCCGCGTCATAAAGCACCTGATCAACCATGTCTTGGCTATAAGGCAGTAAGTTTGTGACTATTACAAAACCTGCTCTAAGATTATCCGCTAGCTTTAATAGCTCTGGCAGTTGATGCTGGTTTCGCTTCATAGCGACAAACTCTATTCCCAGCTCCAATTTCATCCAACCTAGCTCCTGCTTTAAACTATTTAGCCTGCTAATATTCTCCACTACTTGGTTAAACTCTCCTCCTAAGCGAATATCATTAAAGGAAGCTTCCTCTGGGCTATCAAGGGAGATAGCTAGCTTATCTAGCCTTAGCTGTACAAGTCTTCGAGCCACCTGTTCATTTAATAAAAACCCATTAGAAATCATCTCCACCCGTAGGCCTTTTTCCTTTAACGCTTTTATGTATTCAAGTATCTTTGGATGGCTTAAAGGCTCACCGAAGCCCCCCAGATGGACTGCCTGCAGCTCTGGCAGGTGGTCCAGCTGCTCTAGCAGCTGTTGAAAGGTACTTTCCTCCATATACCCTTGATTGCTTTTCCAGGAGTTTCTGATACAGGTAATGCAGTCTAGATTGCATTTGTTAGTAACCTCTAAGTAAAGCTTCTTCACATCCAGCCTGCGGGGTATCAACTGGGTGATTCCCCTTTTCTTAACAACAAGACAATTATCTAAATCGGTAAATTTACCTTCTTTACGTGCACACTCACTCATAAGAATCACCTCTCCTACAGCAATGCCCTAACCGCCACCTACTGGTGGGAAGAAGCCTACTCTGTCACCATCTCGAAAAGTTGAATCTAAGTTCCCCTGCTCACCGTTTATCATAATTAGATGGATATGAGGAAATGGCAGCTTTAGCTCAGCAGCCAGCTCTTTGATAGTCTTTTCGCCTTCCATTTGATATTGATAAACTCCATCAATGCTCTCAGGGGGCAAAAACTCCCTTAAGGTGGTAAACAATCTAACTTCAACAGCCATTCAATCACCTCTTTATAGGTATAGCAAACGAAATATATATGTTTGTGTAAAAAGGAGTTAGTCAATTGGACTAACCCCTTTAGGTTCCCTTTTAGCTAGCGTCTTCAGCCTTAGTAAAGGCCTCAAAATCAAAAATACTATCTAACTCTGAATCTGGAACATCAAACTTCACATGGTGAGGTTCTAGTTCCTCATCCATAAAATACTCAGGTAGTCTATCATGAGCATTAGTGAAGCCTGCCTTAACGTTAAACTCTCTTTCTACCGTTAAAATTGATTTACCTAATGCAATGACATCATCTGCGGTTAGAGTCAGCCCATATTGAGCGTTGAGCATCTCAATTATGCCTTCGAGAGCTGCAGGATTATCCAACACTGCAAAGGCTACGAATAAACAAAGTCCTGTAGCATCTACAGCAGCTGTAGCAATTTGTAAATCCTGGGATAGTTTGGCCTGGTTTTCTGGCTTTAATGGATTTACCTCTCCACCTACCTTTAAAATGTTGGCTGTTACACTATAGCCTGCCGTATGGTCAGCCCCCATTGTACTGGTAGCATATGTAACTCCTACTCCTTTTACTGCTCTAGGGTCATAAGCTGGCATGCCCTGACGCTTAACAGTCGGAACTCTTCTAACGCCATAAACCTGCCCGGTTATTTCTGCTCCACTGCCAATAATCCGACCAAGAGGGGTTCCCTGTTTTACTTCTTCTAATAATTTAATAGCTGCCTGATGATCGCCAAAGGGAATCACGCCGGCCTCCATAGCTACCGCCACTGTTACCCCCATTTCGATGGTATCTACTCCAATATCATCACAAAGCCTATCGAGCATAGCGATGGCATCTATGTTGTCTATTTCACAGTTGGAGCCAAAGGCCCATACTGTCTCATATTCAAACCCTGCCGTTAAATATTCACCCTTTTCATCATTATACACCTGGGAGCAACCCATAATGCATCCTGGATGACAGGCATGAGATGGCTTTCCATTTCGAGCCTTGATAATATCCGCCATTGTTTCACCACTAATCTTATTAGCAGTGGCAAAGCGGCCAAATTTGAAGTTCTTAGTTGGCAAACCGCCAGCTTCATTTAGAATATTGATTAGTACAGCTGTTCCGTAATTTCTTAAGGCTTCTCCGGAAACAGGGTGATCTAGGACAGCCTTAGAGAATTTTTTGCTTGCTTCCTTAAAGGCTTCTGGGTCTACTAACGGCAGTTCTTCAGCACCTGCATCATCTATTACGATCGCTTTTACCCGCTTAGACCCCATGACCGCGCCTAAGCCGCCTCTTCCTGCATGTCGCACAGGTCTACCATCAGTATCGGTAACTGCTATACTAGCTCCTAACAGGCTAAATTCTCCTGCAGGTCCAACAGAAATTACAGTAACCTTTTCTCCATACTTAGCCCTAAGCTTATCCCCAACTGCATAATTTCCTAGCGTTATCAAATCTTTATCTGCTGCTTCTATTACTACATCGTCTTTAGATACTTTTACTACATACCATTCATCATTTTTCTCTGGCAGACCCTCAAGCACCAATGCTTTAATACCTAATCTTGCTAACCTTTGAGAGGCTGTGCCACCGGCGTTACTTTCTTTGATACCTTTAGTTAGTGGGCTTAATCCTCCTACAGATAGTCTACCAGAGCTAGCTGCTCTTGTACCGGATAATAAACCTGGGGCAAAAATCAATTTGTTGTTTTTGCCTAGTGGATGGGCTGTAGCCGGTACTTCATCGTTAATAAAATGAGACGTCAGACCCCGCCCTCCCATGGGCAAATACTGCTGTGGGACATCACCCACACTTACCTCTAGTTTACTCATGTCTACTCTTACAAATTTCATACATTTCCCCCTTTCGTGTACAAAATAAACTACACTATTAATTATAAAGCATTGTCCATTGCTATTCAATGATAATTTCCCAGCATATCAAATTTTTACCATTATCCACTACAATCTCCGGTACTTAAATTCATACTTAACTCGCTGTAGCAGCTCAGGGCTTCCTAGTAAGTCAATTACTGTATTAGCTAAAGCTTTGGTAGCTAATATTAATAGCTGATGCCCCTTTTTTGACCCTACTGCCTGGACAAATTCTTTGGTATGGGCCACACAACCACCAGGTATCCCTAAGGATAAATAGGGATGAATGGCGGGAACCACCTGACTTACATTGCCCATATCAATAGAACCGCCACCAGGCCTT
>JAWSUQ010000022.1:0-3284 GCA_033549265.1 Bacillota bacterium | reverse complement strand
CTATTATTCCTAGTTCCTTTATATTATCTTCAAACGCCTTGGCCATGGTTTTATTTGTTACCATTTCATCGTAGGAAAGCTCGTAATTATGCCATCGGACCTTACTGCCAGTTGATAGCGCAGCCCCTCTAGCACAATCCAACACCTTTGCTACTACTTTGTCAAGTTTAGCCCTGGAACTGGCTCTAATATAAAATCTTGTTACCGCTCTATCAGGAATAATATTTGGAGTTAACCCCCCCTCAGTAATTACCCCATGAATCTTAACTTCATCCTCCATATATTGGCGGCTACTATTGACCCCACTAAATAATTGGATTACTCCGTCTAATGCATTAATAGCCATATGAGGGGCGGCAGCTGCGTGGGCTGATTTGCCTTCAAATACAAACTCCAGTGCATCCATAGCTAGTGAGGATATGTCAATGGCATTTGTTTCTCCTGGATGAAACATCAAGGCAGCATCAATATTATTAAAACACCTGTTGTTTACTAGAGTTACCTTTCCTCCGTTAGTCTCCTCTGCTGGTGTTCCAAAAACAACTACCTGACCCTCTAATTTATGTTGGCCCAAAAGCTCTTTAATCAAAACTGCCGCTCCAACACTAGCTGCCCCAATTAAATTATGGCCACAGCCATGACCAAGGTTAGGCAAGGCATCATATTCCGCTAACAGGGCAATTTGCGGTCTTTTACCATTGCTGTAACTGGCCTTAAAAGCAGTCTTCATCCCAGCAATACCTAGTTCTACTATAAAGCCCTTCTGCTTCAAATAGTCAGTTAGTAAGCCACTAGCAAAAAATTCCTGATGCCCCAACTCTGGGTTTTCAAAAATCTGTGAAGCAATATTTACTATTTCTCCTCTTTGCTGTTGCAAAATCACTTCAGCTTCACTCTTCAGTTGACGGATATACTCCATTTGCTCCCCCTCCTTTGAAGCAAGCTCTTATTAGTCAATTAATAGCTTTCCATCCTCCATGATAGCTTTACCATCTATTACAACAGAAGGGCTGGTAATAATCCCATCTAAATGGCTTGCCACCTCTACGTTACCTCCAAAGGTACTGTTATCCCCTAGAGCAATATGAATTGTTCCTAATACCTTTTCATCCTCTAAGATGATTCCTGTAAGCTTAGCTTCATGATTTGTTCCTATTCCTAGCTCAGCAATATTGCGAGCTTTATCGCCATACTTAGCGAAGATAGCTTCTAGCTTACTGCTATCTTTACCTGCTACTGACACCACCTGACCCTGTTCCACTTCCATTACTAAGGGTTCCTGCAAGATACCAATCCCCGACATAGCACCGTCAATAACAAGCTTGCCGGTGGTTGTCCCCTCTAATGGAGCTATATATGCTTCCCCCGCCGGTAGGTTGCCAAAGTCTCCTGCTTGATGAAGCAAGCCCGTATCGGGCTGTCCCAGTCTTGTTACTATCTCCATCTTTAAATTAGTACCATGAGGCGAGGTAATGGTCACCTTTTGTCCATCAGTTAGTACTTTAGCTATTTTATTACTCACCTTAGCTATTTTAGTATAATCAGCTGCTAAAGTGCGCTGCATCATTTCCTCTGTTAAGGCAGGCATACTAGCTACTCTAGTACCCTTTTGGCAGGCTCCTCTGCGGGCATTAGTATGACTTAAGGATTTTGATGTTATGCAAAATACCACATCAGCGTTAGCCATAGCTGACGCTATAGACCGGGGAGGTTCACAGCCATGGTTTTCTCTAGCAATCATTTTCACTAGCATTATCTCAAACCCTAGCCGCCGTCCTTCTTCATAAAATATTTCTCCCAGTTCTATCATAGGCTCATCAATAACTAATAATACTGACTCTTCTTTTTTGGTAGCCATACATTCTTCTAACGCTACTCTAGCAGCATTTTGCAGTTGTGCTAGGTTTATCAATTCAGATCAACTCCTCTTTACATTATTACTGGTATCTTTAACCCACATTTTTTGCATATCCTTTGCCCTGCGTGTTCTTTAATCCCGTCACTAAAAATATTGAAACCTTCTCTATTTATTAAAATACTGTTACATTCAGGGCAATAGGTATTGTTATCCCATTCCCACAGATTACCTAGATAAACGTAATTTAGATATTTAGCAGCTATCTCATAGGCTCTAGTGATTGTTTCAAGCTTTGTGGGTGGCTTGGTCAACTTATAGCTAGGGTGATATCGAGATATATGAATAGGAATGTCTTTACTTATTGTCCCAACCCAGCTAGCTAGTTGTTCTAGCTCCTCTTCCCTGTCATTTAAATCTGTTACTAGTAAGGTTGTGAGCTCAAGATGACAGCTTTTTTGGGCAAGGGCAATATTATCTAGAACTGGTTCTAGCTTTCCTCCACAGTACTTATGGTAAAAATCCTCCTGAAATGATTTTAGATCAATATTCACCGCATCTATATTCACCAATAGCTTGCTAAAGGGCTCTTGATTAATAAAACCATTTGTTACTAGGACTACTTTTAAGCCCTCCTCCTTGGCAAGCTGGCTAGCTTCTAGAATATACTCAAACCAGGTCAATGGTTCATTATAGGTAAAGGCTAGACCAATATTTTGAGAGTCTGCAAACTCCTCTCTCACTGTTTGGACTAGTTCCTTTGGTGTAAACTGGTGATATTTTTCCTTATTACCGTGAACCAGCTGCCAATTCTGACAAAATACACAGTCAAAATTACAGCCATAAGTGCCGACTGAAACAATTTGTTGTCCGGGGTGGAAATGGTATAGGGGTTTTTTTTCAATAGGGTCTAAACATAATGCCCCGATCTGTCCATAATTACGGGCTATTAACTTACCTGCTACGTTCTCTCTAACTCCACACCGTCCAGCTTTGCTGTTAGATAGGACACAATTGTGAGGGCACAGCTGGCAGGAAACTTTATCATGATCATTTTGTTCATAGTAGGCTGCTTCTTTTTGAAACAATTCCAAATCCCCTTTCGGCACAGTTTTAGACTAAAAAATTCTCATTACCTATACCGAACAACTTTAAATCGATAAAGTGATACTTCCTCTCCTGGCTTGATTCCCGCTTTTTGTTTAGCAATATCCAGCTGCTGCTGGACAGTATCCACTCCAGGCAATGCCGGTAGCAATAATCCTTTTTTGGGGCCTGCTTCCACCACTACACCATACTGGTTTGGATCTAGCTGGGCTTCACTTTTAATTGCCTCTAGCTCTCCTAACACATCAACGGAATAGGTTAGTTCTGCTAGCTCTTCCTCCTCCACTGGCTCAAATCGAGGATCATTATAAGCTGCTTTGAT
>JAWSUQ010000021.1:0-15248 GCA_033549265.1 Bacillota bacterium | reverse complement strand
GCTTTATACCCCTTAGACTCATGGGACACTTAGTCGAAGCAGAGGTTAGATGGCATCAGGGGGAAAAAATGGCAGAGCTAATTATTTTTGAAAATGGTGAAACAAAATCTATTAAAATACCGTCTAACTCTTTAGAGGTTCTGTATGGCGATGACATCTTTTATTTAGACTCACCTGCCTTTCTAGAGGACAACGTATTTTATGTGCCAGTGCGTTTTGTTGTAGAATTGCTAGGGAAACAGGTTCGTTGGGTAGATGAAACCAGAACTATCGAAATTACTCATAAAAATAATTAACAGGTACCCTCAAAAAGACCCTTAGCTAACCGAACAATATAAGCAGATGTACAAAACCTCTTTTTCTAACTTGTTCTGAAGACCACGGTCTTTAGATATAACTTTAGGTTAATTGCGGAGAATAAAAAGTAATATAGAGAGGAGTGATTAACCACCGGAGGAAAAGCAAGTAAGAACACCGAGGATTTTGACATTATAAAAAACAAAACATTTCAAGGGGGAAAACAAGATAATGCGTAAGAGTAAAAGAATTATTGCATTAATTATGACAATCGCATTCTTGTTCAGTATTGCTGCACCAGCTTTCGCTGCTGACGCTGTAGATTACAGCACTGCAATCGAACAAGTAGGCTCTGTAGGAGCTATGATTGGTGACGACAACGGATTTAGACCAAACGATACTTTAACAAGAGCAGAATTTGCTACAATTGCTGCAAGAGTAAGCGGCTATAACCCAGACCAAGCTGCTGCTACTGCAACAGATTTCTCAGACGTACCTGCTAGCCACTGGGCAAGCGATGCAATCGCTTACGCAGCAGCTAACGGTATCGTAGTAGGAATGGGCGACGGAACTTTTGCTCCAGACAACAAAGTTACATACGCTCAAGTTGTAACTATGTTAGTAAGAGTATTAGGATACGGTCCAGAAGCAGATAAATTAGCTTGGCCAACTGGCTATGAGCTAAAAGGTTATGACTTAGGTCTAATCACTGCTGCATACTCCGGTAAAGCTGCTGCTATCCGTGGAGAAGTTGCTGTAGCAACTGCTACAACTATCTTCGATGCAGTAAACGCTGAAGGCGAGAAGATTTCAGAAGTTGTTTATGGAATCGTTCCTCCAGCTCCTCCAGTAGAGTTTGCAATTGACTCTTTTGACCAAGTTGGAGTTAAAAAGCTTGAAGTAACATTTAATGAAGCAGTTGAAGAAGGTACTCTAGCTCTTAAGCGTGGCCAAATTAATGTGCCTGTTAAAGCTGTGACTTGGAGTGAAGACAAGAAAGTTGCTACTATTGAAACAACTACTAATTTATTAGCAGAAGACTATACTGTATCAATTAATGATGTATCTGCAACAGTAAAAGCTGCTGCAGGAAAAGTAGCTAAAATTGAATTAAATTCAGATTCAGCTGTTCAAAAGAAAGAGAACCTAGCTGATGCTACAGTGAAATTTGCAGTATATAACCAGTTCGGCGAAGATGTAACAAAATCTTCAGCGGGCTTTAACTGGATTGGTACTCCAAATGCAACTGTTGTTGCTAACTATAATTCAGGAACATTGACTATCACGAATACTGGCGCAGCTTGGGAAGCAGGTAAGAGCCAGGTAGTTATTACAGGTGTTGATACTACAACTGGAGCGGTAGCAAATGGTACAGTTACTATTCAAGCTCCATCAAAGATTATGTCCTTGAACCTGTTAGAGGTAAAAAATATTGATGGTGACGACCAGTTATTAAATCAAGGAGATGCAACAGCAGCTAAGAAATACTTCTGGGTAATCTCTTTTGAGGCAGTAGATCAATATGGTAATGCAGTAACAGCTAAAGATTACTTTGACGGTCTTGACAATGCATTTAACAACGCTGATGACCCAGTAGCATTAAACGTTTCTGCAAGTGGTTCTACTGTAACATGGGCTGCAGATCCAAAAGCTGCAACTAAAGCAGTACTTCAGATTACTCCTGGTGGTGGAACAGTAGATGAAACAGTAGTTGTGACAGCTGTTGATAAGACATCTGGTGCAAACGGAACAATTACTTTTAAAGTTGAAAAAGATGCTGGTGTTAAAACCTTTACTATGAGCTCCCCTGCAGACGCAGTAATTGCTGGTGAAGCTGTTAAGATTCCATTTGATGCAGTAGATCAGTATGGTAATGTAGTTACTAAATACAGCGGATTAAACGGTGTAGTTACTGTAACAACTTCAAATGGTGCTGTAGCGTTTGTTGAAGATCCAATTACTAAGGAAGTAACTTTAGAGTTAACTCCAGCTACAAATGGTACTGCAGTACTTACTTCAACAGTAGGAACTAGTGTAAGCACACTAACTCTTACTGCTAGTAAATTAGCAGTTCCAACAGTTGTTGATTCAATTAGCTCAAAAGCAGTACTTAAGTTAACTAACAATGCTACTGCTACTTTAGACAAAGATAGCTTTGTAGTTAAAGACCAGTATGGTAGAGACATTAAATTAGGTACTTATGGCGCTGACGTATATACAATTGTAGTTGCAGAAGACGATGGTGCTGATACGGATGTATCAATTGCAGGTGGTCCTATAGCAGTTGGTGGCGGTTCCTATACTTTAACAGGTACTGCTAATGCAGGAGCAAAAGCATTTACAGCTAAATTACAAAAGAATGCTGCAGATGTTGCAGGAAGCTCAATTGCTGTAACTGCTGAAACTGTAGCTAAAGCAAGCCTTGTTGAGTTTAAGATGGAAGAAATTTCAGGAAAACTGTTAGCTACTGGAACTGTCGGAGTGAGTGTGGCTGCAGACTATGCAAAAGATGTAAAGGTGTTTGGTTACACAGCTGACGGTTCTAAAGTTGCTCTACACTCGGCTTCTTATATCCAAGCTGTAAACGTTGTAGGACAACTTAACTACGCAGCAGGTAAGGTTAATGCAACAACTATTACTAAAGCTAATACTGAAGAAACTGGTACTATCTTAGTTGCAGTTAACGGTAATAGTGGTGTTGTTACTTTAAGACAAGACGTAACAATTACTGATGCAGCTCCAAAAGCTGAGAAGATTGAAATTAAGAAAGGCACTCTTGCAGCTGGTGAAAAGCTAGATGGTAATGTTGTAGCGTTGCTAGCAGCTTCAGTTACTGGTTGGAATGCTGAAGACATTTATCAGAATACAGCTGGAACTAGAACTGCGGAAGTATACTTTGTAGTTACTGACCAGTATGGCGTTAAGAGTGAACTTGATCCTTCATTCTATTACATTAATGAAGATGATGTAACTACTAGCGGAACTTACTCAATTGGTAACACGACAGGAACATTAGCTGTAGGCGCTGGTGTAGCAGTTGGTGATGAAGTTACAATCACTGCAGTTACTACTAACGGTCTAAGTGCTTCATTAAAGGTTCTTGTTAAATAATTAAATTTACAGTAACAGTAACATCCCTAAAAGACAGTGTCTTTTAGGGATGTTTTTTTTTGAGACATTTAAGGTGTAACCTCATCGGTACCTAACACAAACTTATTAAGATTGATTAGTTGTAAGGTAAGCGCTTAATAAATGAGTGTATGGTCAGCCTACCCATATTATGGGATAATATATTCATGAAATAAGGAATGGAGGTATGTACAGTGAACAAGAAAGAGAAACATTAGTAATGGAATGCCCGGGCCTAAGATAGCAGCAAAGGCGTGGTGTGAAGTAAAGGAAATCAATTATCGTTGTAATCATAAACACTAGGTATTAAAGAAAACTCAAACCTTTTCTGATGTAGTATTTTCCCATCTCCATGTGTAAACAGTGCTATCCTTTTTTAACGCTATACTAGAGTACGATTGAGCATCTATATCAATTATATCAGTTAACCCTTCTATATGTACTGGTGTATTGTTACTGTCATGCCCTGTAACATAAATCAGATGACCTCATGCCCGTACAGTACCGTCACTCTTTATTGCCATAGCATGAGCGTTCCCGGCAGCTATAGCTTTAACATCTGACAAACCCTCTATTTTTATAAGTGTTGATACATTCCAATCTTCAACACCAATACCTAATTGGCCATAAGTATTGTCACCCCATGAGTAGACAGTGCCATCACTTTTTAAAGCTAAACTAAAGTCATTTCCAGCGTATATTTGCTTAATAGAAACTAATCTCTTTATTTGCGTAGGCTCAGTGATATAATTATCTGAAGTAGAACCATTACCTAGATTGCCAAAATCATTATAGCCCCATGCCATACTGTACCGTTATCTTGAAGAGCTAAGATATGGGAACCGCTAAATATTGAAATAATGTTGCTTAATGATTCAACCTGAATCAACTTAGGCGTTAAAGTTTATTATTTCAATTAAATACAAAAAATTTTTGTGCATGTTACCTTTTACTTAAAAAGTTTCCCTCGGTTTACAATAAGCTGATATGGTCAAATTACAAATAGAAAATTTATCTATTTTAAAAGGATTTAGTAAAATTTAGTCGAAAGAAAGTATAAGAATATATTTATAGCTAAATAAGTTGGAAGGAGAAGATTTAATGACGATAAGGAAAAACTATGTAAAAGGGTTCCTGCTGCTGGCTGTTTTATTAATATCAACAGGTGCTTTTTTTATGCCTGGGATAAATGATTTTGCAGAAGCTAATTCAGTTTCTTTTAGAGATTTAGATAGCTCCCATTGGGCTCACTCTTCAGTAGTGCAGATGAACTCTAAAGGAGTAATAATGGGGTATGATGATAATACCTTTAAACCTAATGCTTCTATTACTAGGCTAGAGGCGATAGTAATGATAGTTAGATTAATGGGATGGGAAAATACAGCCCTCAGTAGCACTCATATTCCAAATGAATTTGTTAACCCGGAAGCTATTCCAGCTTGGGCTAAAGGACATGTGGCTGTATCTGTAGAAAAGGGTGTTCTTTCTGATGATGATCTGAAGGAATTTCAGCACGGTGATGCAGCAAAGCGGTACGAGGTAGCAACCTTTATTGTAAGAGCACTAGGCCTAAACTCGGAAGCTCAAAGAAAGCAGTCAGCACAGATGAACTTTAGTGATGCCAGTGAGGTTCCTGAAAAAAGCAGGGGTTATGTTGCAGTAGCAAACGAGTTAGGCTTCATTACAGGCAGTGAGGGCAAGTTGATGCCGTTAAATTTGATTAAAAGGTCTGAAATGGCGGCTATATTAACTAGAATAGATACATATCTCGGCGCCAATTCCGAAAGTTTTTCTGGCATTATCGAAGATATAAATTTTGTTGAAAATAAAATAACGATAAAGCTAGCTAACGGTTTATCAAAGTCTATTACTGTAACAAATGAAGCTAGCATAACTGTTGACAATGAAAAAGAAGATTTTGATAGTTTGCAAGCGAAGCAGCAGGTTCAAGTCGTAACCAGATGGAATCAGGTCATATCTATTAAAGCTACTAATCAGGTGATATCCTATAGCGGAAAAGTAGTTGATATTGATGCAGAAAACCGAGAATTTACTATGGAAGAAGAGGATAAGAGCAGAAGCTCCTTTAGCATACCAAGCAGCCTTAAGGTGCAGCGAGACGGGAAAGACGTAGATTTTACAGAAATAAAAGTAGGGGATAAAATTAACATTCAAATGCTTAAAGGAGAAGTACTGAAGGTCAGTGCCAGCACCTATAAGTTTGAGGCTAAGGGAATAATAAGGGGAACAACATTTACTCCTCAAATGATGGTCTTTGTTGAGATAGATGGTAGCCTAGAAACCTTTTTGGTATATGAAGGTGCTATTATCTTGAGGAATAGCAAGGTTGTTACTCTAAAGGATCTAACTATTGGTGATGAAGTAGATGTGGAGGTTCATACCGATACTGTTATAAAATTAGTAGCAAAAAGTATAAGTCATGAGACCACTGGCAAGTTAAGCAGTATTACTATCGGTCAGAGCAATAGTATAACTATAACTAATAGTGATGGTCAAGAACAAAACTATGAAGTTTCTGCTAACGCTATTATTATCAGAGAGGGTAATATAGTAAGCTTGACGGACTTGAAACCAGGTGATTCTGTTGAACTAACGCTAGAAAGCGATGTAGTTAATAAAATCTTTGTCACCTTGAACCAAGTAGAAGAGGAATTTTTTGCGAAGGTTAATTTTATTAGCCAGCAAGCTAAGGTTTTGGTTGTAATTATCGAAGGACAAGATGAACAGTACAAGGAAGTTCATATTACTGATAGCACCTTGTTGATGAAATCAGGTGCAGTAGTCAGATTAGCAAATATAGCAGTAAATGATAGAGTATATATTACAGGTAGTCTTGAAGGAGGAAACTTTGTGGCAGATACTTTAATAGTTATTGGAGTTACTAGATAATTGGTCTTAATAAATAAAAGATTTTTTCTTTGATTTAAACACCAACTAATACAAGTTGGTGTTTTTGCATGGTGTGCCCACTGCATGGGTGAAAACTTAGTGGTGAAAGTCCGTGGGCTCCTACTCGATCAACACATTTTAGGAGGAATAACTAAAGACTATGTTGAATAGTTATAGTAATTCAACTAATGGAGGCGTTTATAAATGTTTTATTTTCAGCGGCAATCAAAAAAACACAGTCCTATATTAACCATTATATTTGTTTTGTTGCTATTATTGCTAGCTACGGGGATAGCCAATGCAGAGCCGGCTGAATCTGAGATAAGATTCTGGTTAAACAACTTTTATGTAGAGAAAATTGATTGGAATGAAATTGATGATACCAGTGTGGAAGCTATTCTTGAATCTCTGGAAGATCCCTATACCAGCTATCTGACACCAAAGGAGTTAGATGATTTTATGACACACCTAGGGGGAGCCTTTGGCGGGATAGGAATACATATTGAACAAATTGATGGAATTGTCACAGTAACATCGCCTATATCAGGGACACCAGCATTTGAAGTAGGCTTAGAGCCTATGGACAAAATTGTTCAAGTAAATGGGCTTGATGTGGTTGGTACCCCCATGGAGCAGGTTGTTGATTTGATTCGGGGTGAGCCTGGTACAACTGTAGACCTGACAATACTGCGGGGCGAAGCAGAACTTAGCTTTACTATCACTAGAGCTCTGATTGAGGTTAAAAGCGTAGAAAATCAGCTGGTAGATCAATATATAGGCTATGTAAAAGTCAATATGTTTGGAGAGAAAACTGCTGCCGAGTTAGAACAAGCCTTGGACAACTTAGAACAGCAAGGAGCCTTAGGCTATATCATAGACCTGCGCTATAACGGCGGTGGTTATCTAGATAGTGCCCTGGAAATTGCTGACTTGTTAATTCCTGCTGGAAAGCCTATAGTGCATGTAGTTGACCGATCTGGTGCTATGGAAACCTTTAGTACCACTAATAAAGGAATAAATAAACCCTTAGTTGTATTGGTAAACGAAGGCAGCGCCAGTGCCTCAGAAATCTTAGCAGCGGCTGTAAAGGAAAACGGAGCGGGAGTAATTCTCGGACAGGATACCTTTGGTAAAGCCAGTGTCCAATCTTTAATCAATTTAAGTGACGGAGGAGTGCTTAAATTTACTACTGCCTACTATTTAACTCCTCAAGAAAACAATATTAATGGCTTAGGGCTTAAGCCAAATGTCTATATAGAGGATAGGGAGCTGCAGCACAAAGAGGCAATAAAAATATTAAAAAGATGGATTGGAAATGAATATCAGATTGCTAAACCAAAAGCAATAACTTTATTTGTAGGTAAACTCTTAGCAATAGTTGACGGAAAAGAGATAGCATTAGGTGAAATGCCCTTTATCAAAGACGACTTAACCTACGTGCCTTTAAGAATAATAGGGGAAAAATTAGGCCTGCAAATAGACTGGGATGGAGATAAGAGAGAAATAACCATCACAAAGGGTGAAAAGAGTTTTACCTTTCAGCCCCATTTAAATGTGGCATTTATAGGCGGGCAGGAGTATGCTGTTGATGCTCCTGTAGTTATCCAAAATAATCGCAGTTATATCCCCATAAGGAGCTTAATAGAATTTCTAGGGGGCCAAGTGCAGTATTTTCCAAGTAGTAAACAAATAAATATTAGTTATTAAAAATAAATAATCATGGAGGGTATAACAGTGAGGTTGAAAGAAACAGCTAAAAAAATACTAGTTTCTGCAATTTTAGTAGGGCTGACAATAGGAACGGCTGCGGTAGCAGAGGATGCAGTTTATCCAGTTTTTAAGCTGAAGCTAGAGGAAGTTGATCAACTAATTACGTCTAATAATAAAGATTATCAGCTATTAGACTTGGCTGTTAAAAAAGCTGCCATAAATGAAGAAACAGCTACGGACAATTTAGAGGAAATGAGAGAACAGCAGGATGGAGCAAGTTCTGCTTTAGGGAACTTAATTACCCAGCAATCACAGCTAGAGCAACAGGTAAGGAGCCTGGAAATACAGCTTGATAATCCAGAGTTAACTGCTGAGGAAAGAGCCGCATTAGAGACCCAATTAGCACAAGCACAGCAAATGCTGATTAATTTTAATTTGTCTTATAGCAGTACAATTGGCACACTTCAGGCCCGTCTCTCTGGTCTTTCTGATACTGAGAAACAGCTTGAGCGGGGTCAGGAGCAGGCTATTAGAGCACAGCAAAGTATCAATGACCAAAAAGAGCTACAGTCAGCAATACTGGAGAACTCTGTTCAAAGCCTGTATTATGCATATCTTACACTGGATGAGCAGATTGAAGTACAACAAAAGAATATGCTGCAGCTTGAAGATATTCTGGAAGTCGAAAAAATTCGATATAATAACGGACTGGGTACTCTAAATGGGATAAAGCATGTTGAACTGCAGCTGGAGAGAGGCAAAATGATGTTAGAGAGCCTAGCTAATGAAAAAATTACAATTGAAGAGAATATTAAGCTACTGACAGGAATTGATGCAGACAGCAAATTGGAAATTGAAGATATAGAAGATCTGTGGATATATAAGATTGACTTGGCTATAGCTATAGAAAATGCAACTACGGTAGGCTTAGATGTAAAGTTAAAGGAACAAGACTATTTATGGAAAATTGACGATTTAGAATACAAAAAGGATGAGCAAAAGAATAAGAAAGAAGACTCTATAGAAGTTAGGCTGGCAGAAATTGAGGTGGAGGAAGCAAAAATTAAATTGCAGCAGGCTAAGGATAAGGCTAGACTAAATGTAGAGGAAAACTATAGGAAAGTTGAGATTGCTGAGAAAGGCTACAGGCTAGCTCAAAAGGCTTTAGATTTAGGTAAGGAAGATATGAAAATAGCTGAAGCTAGATTTAATGCCGGCATGTTAACTAGCTTGGAATTGAGCCAGAGCCGTCTGGATATAATGAAGATTGAACAGGAATTTTATCAAGCTAAACTAGACTATATGCAAGCGTTAAATGCATTTAAATTAGCTGAAAAAGGAGTATCAGCTTCAGGCTATTAATGGCAACAATTTTATATTTAAAATATGCTTTATATAAAATGTATAATAAATATTTAATTAGGCAATAATCTAAATAAGGTAGCTATCCCCTGCTGAGAAATTGGTTATTTCTCAGATAGCCTAACCGGCGAAGAGGGAGTGCTACCTTTTTAAAAAAACAAACAGGATTAGGCACACTTTTGTCGAATTGTACTAAATAGTGCATTTTGATGCGGGTGTGTTTTTTTAATTAATAGTGATGGAGTTGATTCTGTGAGGAGAAGCTGGGTAAAGTATGTATTAATTGGTGTAATAATAGTAGCAGTATTTATTTCACTGGGACAAGCCCTGAAGCGCTATCAAGTGGAGCAGGCCAACAATATGGTAGAGCTGGCAGTGGAGTACGGTGAGCTATTGACATATGTTCAACGGGAGGGCCAGGGGCAGCTTAGTATGGAGGGGGTTTTACAATCCCTAAAGGGCCATCAGGTTAATGGTATTTTATTTAAGGAAGAAACCTATCAGGAACTGAGAATGCAAAATAAACTGCAGGTCTTTGACGGCAGGGATTTATTGGCAACATATAGGGGATTGCGAGGTACTGGCTGGATTAATCTATTAGGTGAAAAAGGTGAGCTGGAACCTTACCACTTGTATTTAGAGGTTTATGATATGGAGGAATGGGAGCGAATTATTTACCACCTAAAGCTCAAGGCTACAGGGCTGGTTATCTATCAAGAGCCAGGGGAACAGCAGGTAGGGGTTCTATCCCTGCCTATGACAGGGGCTGAGCTAAGTCAAATTGGTTTTGGGTTTTCCCCCAGCACCGTTAATGAAGCAGCTAACCTAGGATTAAATATATACCTGCAGCTGCGGAACTGGCCAACGGCAAATGATGAGTCTATTCCATTAGTATTTGAACCGCTTCATAACCTGCCAAATCTGAAGGGTGTGTTGTTTAATGACAATACTTTGCCAGGCATCCCAAAGTACACCCGCAATCTGGTGGATGAGCTCGAACAATTTAATGTACCGATCGTAGCTATTGACCTTTTTGAGGCCCAGCAGCACTCATTAGCTTCGCTAGTGCGGTCAATGGAGCAAAAAGAAGTGATTAGGCTTCACACTATTTCACAGAATGAAATGAACACAATGTCCCAGCCAAGGGCTATTCAGCGGTTTGAGCTGGCGGTGACAGAGCGGAACAACCGCTTGCTGTTACTTAGATTTATCAATGATGGTATTAAGGGCGACCAATGGCTAAGTGCAAATTTAAGCTTCATTGAGCGTTTGAGCAATAGGCTAATGGCATCTGGACACCCAGTGGGAGAGCTGACACCTTACAGCAGCATTCCCTTCAGCAAGATTAACATCCTGGTGATTGCAGCAGGGGTTATGGCAGCAGGAGCATTATTGCTAAGTAAGCTAGGACTTCGAAAATTAGGAATTCTTTTGGCCGGGGCAGGCTTAGTGGCCACAGGGCTATTGCTGGCAAAGAGCGGTAGGCTCTTGGGCTATGATAATGTAGAATTAGTTCGCAAAACCTTGGCCCTAGGGGCAAGTGTAATTTTCCCCACCCTTGCGGTAGCTGTCACCTTAGACTTTTTTGGTGGAAAATCTCTGCGAAAAGCAATTGTTTCTTTAATAATAATGACCGGGATTTCTTTACTGGGAGCATTAATGGTGGTTGGGCTTCTAGCAGACCTGTTATATCTGGTGAAGCTGGATCAATTTACAGGAATAAAGCTTGCCCATAGCTTACCTTTAGTCTTGATTGCTCTGGTAGTAATCCTAAAGGAGAAGAAGTGGCATAAAGCAGCAGTGGGGAAAGATGGACTCTCTAGCCTGCTTAAAGCTAAGGTCCAGGCTGTCAACAGCTTTTTAAAGCAGCCCCTTTTGGCAGGCAGTACTATGCTAGTGATCATCCTGCTGGCAGCTGGCTATATCTATTTAAGCAGGACTGGTAATCAATCAATTTTTGTCACTGAGGCGGAGCTGCAGCTCAGGGGATATCTAGATCAACTGCTAGGGGTTAGACCAAGAACCAAGGAATTTTTAATAGCTCATCCCATTATGCTGGGGACGCTGTATTTTGGCTATCGACACCGCTTGGGACTAGGTTTGATTTTAATTGGTGCTATTGGTCAAGCGTCCGTTGTCAATACCTTTGCTCATATTCATACACCCTTATTAATTTCCATAATTAGAACGGGCTTAGGTTTAGGGATAGGGATAGCTATTGGCATTTTTGGCATCTTAATGATAAAGATCTTTGTGAATCGTTGCAAAATACTGATGGAGCAAAAATGGTAAAAAGGAGAGTTGTACTAATGCCTCTAAATATAACCATTTCCGGTTATTATGGCTTTCATAATGCAGGGGACGAAGCTATTTTATTTAGCATTATTCAGGAATTGAAGGGCATAGAGCCTAATGTTGTTATTACTGTATTATCTAATGACCCTGACCATACAGAGAAGGCATACGGTGTCAAAGCGGTAAACCGGTGGCATCTGCCCTCCATCGTCAAGGCTGTTTCAAACAGTCAGCTTTTTATCAGTGGAGGAGGCAGCCTGTTGCAGGATGTCACTAGCAAAAAAAATGTTATCTATTATTTAGGGGTGGTGGGGATAGCGCAGGCTTTTGGTGTTCCCACCTTTTTCTACAGTCAAGGTATTGGCCCCCTGAGGACAGGCTTTTCTAGAAAGCTGTTGAGCTTGGCCATAAAAAGGGCTGCCAAAATAACGGTGCGGGATCAAGCTTCGGCCCAGCTGATTGCCGATTTAGGGGTAGACATGTCAAAGCTTGAGGTTACCGCAGACCCGGTCTTAGGGTTAGCTAGAGAAAACATTGATCTGAGCTTTGGCAAACAGCTTTTGACAGGGACAGGGCTAGACCTAGCAAAGCCTAAACTAGGGGTTGTCCTTAGGGACTGGCACAGGATGGATGAAATAAGGCCTGTGTTGGCTAAGTGGGCAAGAGAAGTGCAAAATCAGGGATGGCAGCTTGTATTGATAGCTTTTCACAGCCCTGAGGATATAACGGCCCATAGTAAGCTGGTCGAACAAATACAAAAGGATATGAAAACCGATGAGCCTATCTCTGGACTAGTACAGCTGGGTGGCGGCTATTCTCCAATGGAGTATCTTAGTTTAATCGGCAACCTAGATTTTGTGGTAGGTATGCGACTCCATGCTTTGATAATGGCCGCTGTAATGGAGGTGCCTATGGCGGGAATATCCTATGATCCAAAGATTGACGCTTTTTTGAAGCTAGTTAAGCAGCCTATAGTTACTAGGCTTGATGACTCATTAGAAATTGGCGATATGCTGCTAAAGCTAATCACCAGCCTCAAGGATAGAGACAGGCTAAAGGAAGAGCTGCTGCAGACGCTGGCAGAGCTTCAGGTCAAGGCCAAAAGTCCGGCTCGTCAAGCTTTATTAATTGCCAATGGGAACTATTTATAAAAACTAACGTCTTATTAACTATAGCTAAAATATTTAAATCGCAGAATTAGGCATAATGAGGTGAACTTGGTGAAAAAAACAGCGCTTATAATAATAACAGCAGCAATGACTCTTCTTGCAGCCAACTCAGATATTGTAGCTCAGTCAATTCAAGGAAAAACTTTAACGAGTGTTGCTCAGGAGGTTATCCCCCAACAGACAGCATCTTCCGATAAGGAACAGCAAAAAGCGGTTGAGACTAAAGAGGTTGCTCCGGGAGTAGACTACACTGTCTTTCGGGACAAGCAAAATTTACTGGGGGAAAGCCTTAGGGTTCATGTGTTGGCCATAGACATCAACCAAAGGGACTTGGAAATATTGCCGGTATATGGCGGCAGCAAGCTAGGGGACAGTCAGACTGTGGGTGACATGGCCAAAAAGCATGGGGCCGTGGCAGCTATTAACGGTGGCTTCTTTGGAAATGTAAACGGCAGAGCGTTGCCGGTAGGCAACTTAGTTATTGACGGTAAGCCGATTGCCACTTCAGACTATTACCGAACCTCTGTATCCTTTTCTGATAAAGAGGGGATAGAGGGCTTACAGGTATTGATGGGTTACTTTAACCCCACTGTGGAGATTATCTTGCCTCAAGGGAAACAGAAGATATCCAGTACTAATAGTGGATCAACTGCTCCAGGAATCCACCTGTATACCAGTGAATGGGGGAGTCAGCTGGCTGGGGCAACCGATACCGTTAACGTGGTTTTGACAAAGGCAGGAGCTGACAACTATTGGGTCAGTGATATTTCTGAGGGAAATATTGTGATTCCAAGCGAGGGCATAGTTTTAAGGTTTATTGGAGAAAGTCAAAGGACAATAGCCAATAGGCTGGCATTAGGATATCCTACTAAGGTTCAGTACATATACGATCAAAATTTATGGGGAAATATTAATCACCTAATTACCGCTGGTCCAATGCTGGTTGAGCAAGGAGAAGCAGTATTTCAGGCGATCCAGGAGGGCTTTACAGGCAGCCTGCTAGACCCCAATCCCCGCAGTGCTCTGGGAGTGACTAAAGAGGGCAATGTTCTTTTTGTAGTTGCTGAAAGAGCCACTGGCAGCGGGCGGGTTGGCCTCACTCTGGAAGAGATGGCGCTACTAATGGTAGAGCTGGGAGCAGTTTCGGCAGTGGGTTTAGACGGAGGAGGCTCCAGCACCATGTACGTAAAGGATGGAGTAGTTAATAATGCGGCATCAAGCCAGCGGTCAGTAGCTAACGGCTTTATGGTATTGATAGGTCCAAAACTTTTCTTAAATGGGGATAGGATATTTCCTGACACCCCGCCTGTAATCACAGGAAATCGAACATTAGTGCCTATTAGAGTTATCATGGAAGCATTAGGAGCCTCAGTAAACTGGGATCAGGCTACTAAGACGGTGACTATCAATAAAGGGCAAGATACAATAAAGCTGGTAATCGGCAGTAATCGGGCGGAAGTAAATGGTCAAGAGATGTTAATGGATGTGGCGCCAGAGGTTCACGGCCATCGAACCATGATACCCATAAGGTTTATTACTGAAAACCTAAAAGGGGCGGTGGACTGGGACCCCACTACTAGAAGTATTAACATCCGCATAAATAAGTAAAGGGAAAATATATAGTAAAGTCATAACAAGCAGGGTGAACATGATGATAAAAAAGCTTTTTAAAATAATAGTATTGGCCCTCGTCAGCATAGGTATTTTTCCCGCAGGCAGCTTTGCTTCAGAAGTGGCGGCTCGGGTGGAGTGGCAATACCGAGACAATGTATTTGGAGCCCATCCCAGTGCCATGGAGCAGCTGGCAAATGGGAATATTTTAATGGTCATCAATGGCTATACTAACCCCCGAGTGGTTGAAGTATCGCGGCAAGGTCAGCTACTCTGGAGCTTTCTGGGGATTCAAGCAAACAGTGCGGTACGGCTAGCTAATGGGAATACATTAATTGCTGATTCAGGAGCACCTGGCAAACCTTTTGTGCCTCGAGTGATAGAGGTTGCCCTGGAAGGGCAGGTAGTTTGGCAGTATGCGCTGCCTTCTCGGGCTCAAGCCCCAAGGTATGCAACAGCATTAACTAATGGCAGCTTTCTAGTGGCCACCAAGGATAAAGTTTTTGAGGTAAATGAAAAAGGCCAGCTTGGTTTTAGCTATACGGATAATACCCTTCTCAACATTAGTTCCGCAAAAGAGCTAGCCAATGGAAATATAATCATAGTTGACCAAGGCTTGAGGGGACGAGGGCAAATTGTGGAGATCACAAAGGCGGGGAAGGTAGTGCAGCGAATCATTGGCCTTACCCGTCCCACAGATGCACTGCGGCAGCAGGGGGGCTCTACCTTAGTCCTTGATCTAGGGACCTTTATGGTGATTGAGTA
>JAWSUQ010000020.1:0-15686 GCA_033549265.1 Bacillota bacterium | reverse complement strand
CCATAGCTGGAATCATCATACTGCCGATGGCCGCCACCGTAGCCGGACTAGAGCCGGAAATAGCTGCAAAAAACGCGCTGGCTAAAATGGTAACCATCCCCAAACCTCCTGTAAATCTACCAATTAGACCATTAGCTACGTTTATAAGCCTTCTTGATAGCCCTCCTGTTTCCATTAAAGCTCCGGCTAAAATAAAAAAAGGAACAGCCATTAGGGCAAATGAATCCACTGCTGAAAATAAATTTTGGGCTAAGAAAGTCATAGGAATACCCCCAACCCATAAAGCAGCTAATGTTGCAACACCTATGGTAAAGGCTATCGGCACCCCTAATAACAAAGAAACAACAAAAGTTATAGCTAATACTACAGGTACTGACACTCTTATTTCCTCCTTTAGTCCACAGCGATTTTTCGTTCTTCGATATTGCCACTCATTACTTCTTTAATACGGATATACAATTGCTGCACTAACCTAATTGACATGAGCCCAAAGCCTAGGGGGATCGCTGTGTAGACATGACCCATAACAAGGGAGACAGCCGGCGAAGTTTGCCCATGGCTTAACAGCAATGCAGCTACCTTTTGACCTTGCACTGTCATGATTATTGTTAACCCTAACCAGATGGCATCAGAAATAATGCCGGTCCATGCAGCTGCCTTTAATGGAAGAAATATCTCCGCCACCTGCACTCTAATATGACGCCGATGCTTAATGGCCATGCTTGCTGCCAGATACACCAGCCAAACGAAAGAGAACCTTGCTAATTCCTCGCTCCAGGAAAGAGAGAAGTTAAAAACAAATCGGGAAAGAACCTGAGCAAATGTTAGGATGGACATTACACCAAATATCACTACACACATGGCTTCTTCAAGATACTTATCAATAAGCCTCAGTAATTTCAACAATATCACCTCAAAAAGCCTTATTTTTAATTTTTTTTTAAAAAGAGGGATCACTTTAGAAAATGACCCCTCTTTCATTGAGAACTTACTTATTTATCCGAATGACTAACAGTTCTGAGACACTAACTATGTATGGTTATTTGCGGGCTTTATCAATTTCCTCAAACATAAAGTCTACTAGCTCTGCGCCAATTTCAGTCTTATACTTATCAATTACAGGTCGTACAGCTGCCTCAAACTCTGCTCTTGCTTCATCAGTAAGCTCTGTTACTGTCATGCCGTTTGCTTTTAGGGTGTCTAAGCTGCCTTCAGTTTGCTTTCTAATTTCAGCACGCTGCCAATCTCTTGATTCATAAGCAGCCTCCTGAATAATTTGCTGCTCTTCTGCAGTTAATCCATCCCAGAAAATTTTGCTGATTAGGAATACGAATGGTGTGTAAACGTGATTAGTTAAGGAAACATGATCCTGAACTTCATAGAATTTAGAAAGTTCAATGGTGATTAGTGGATTTTCCTGACCATCTACAGTTCTTTGCTGCATAGCTGTAAATAGCTCAGTAAATGCCATTGGAGTTGGGTTAGCCCCTAAAGCCTTCCATGCATCTAAGTGTACCTTGTTTTCCATTGTTCTAATCTTTAAGCCGTCTGTGTCGGCAACAGTAGCAATTGCCCGCTTACTGTTAGTTACGTTTCTAAATCCGTTCTCCCAGAATGCTAAACCGATTAATCCTTGATCTGGCAGCATTTCTAGCATTTGATCGCCAAAGGGGCCGTCTAGTACTGAATCTGCTACTTGATAGTCTGCAAAGATGAATGGAAGGTCAAAAATTGCATATTCAGGAATAAAGTTAGCAATTGGTGAAGTTGATGTTACTACAGCTTCTAATGTACCTAGTTGTAATGCTTCTGTAGCTGTTCTGTCGTCCCCTAGCTGTCCACTATGGTATACTTCTACCTTTAAGGTATCTGTCTTTGATTCTACAATCTTTGCAAACTCTAACCCTGCTAAATAAGCTGGGTGCTTGTCGTTAATACCATTGCTAATGCGGATAGTTTTTACAGTCTTTGGAGCTTCTTCTGGAGCGTCACCGGAACCGGAACCTGATGATCCGGAATCTGAGCTGCCGCCACAGCCCGCTACAGCCACTAAAGCTACCAATAATAGTGCCAGTAAGAATACTAATTTTCCTTTTACCTTCACTTGTTATCCCTCCGTTTTTTTAATAAATGGTTTTCATAAAGCTGTTACATAACGATTATTTGAAACACCACCCCCTATCTTTAGAAAAACAAATATATATAAATTTATATACTAATCAAAGATGGTCTTAAGGTTAATCTGCCTACCTCGTTAAAGGTAATTTCTTGCGGCTCCCCCAGAATCTGAACATCTTCCCGAGCCTTCAGTTCCTCTAGCAATGGTTCCGATACATATATGTAATCTAGCTCTAAGGTGTTTTTGATAAAGACAATTTTAGCAGCTTTGGCAGCAATCCGATTACAGGTTTTTAATGCTATTACCAAGGCTTCTTTTTCTGTGTTCATAGTTACAGGGATTTTTGCTGGGTCTAGGACTGTAGATGTTATGGAATTAATATATAGGTAGGAAAAATCAATTTGGTTAACTAAGTGTCTGGTAGTTACATCGGCCATTCCGATGCCACAGGCATTGCCTTTTGTTTTTTTGGTGAGATCAAAAACCACTAGCTTTTGAATCTCCGGCCCATTAAAGCCCTCAAGCTTAGAGCCTGGTCTGCCTACAATATTCGGATCCATTCCAGCTCCACTAATGTCCTTGCCAATTTCTTCAATAATCAGGACATCAAAATTTCTTGGAATTATACTGCCCATATAAGACTTAGCCTCTTCAAGAAGCCCTGGCTCCCTTTCATAAATATTGGAAGCTGGAACCGCTTCTATTCTAGCTGTTTCGTCGTAGGCATTTTCTAAAGCAGCTACCCCTAGCTTGATCTTAGCTTTGGCTATTATTTCAGACCCTACCTCCGGTATTACCGTATGGAAGCTATCAAAGCCTAGTGAATGAATGTGGGTGGCCCCCTTATGCTTGCCTAAGCCGATGGCCAGCATCTTCATAAGCCCGCTTTCAAAAGGTCCTTTAAAATCTGTATGGGGTTTTACCCGGGCGATAATTACCACACCGTCTGCTTCTGATGCGTTTTTATCAAAATAGACCGGTACTCCCGAGGAGGTCCTGCCTAGCTCTACTGTTTCCATGGAGGAAGCTATTGGCACACCCATAGCTTCAGCGGTAACTCCATATTCAGCCAGCAGCTTCACTTGACCCTCAGCCGTAGCTCCACCGTGGCTGGCCATGGCTGGAACGATAAATGGCTCAGCTCCAAGATTTTTGATATTGGTGATGGTGGATAACACAATTTCCTTTAAATTGGCTATCCCACGACTGCCTACAGCAACGGCTATTTTCTCCCCAGGTTTGATTAAAGCTGATATCTCTTTTTTGGCAAACTCAGCAGCAACTGCAGCATTTATGCAGTCAACCTTTGGTGTGGAAAAAAGCTGCTTCACAGGAACTAACGTTGGCAGCTCTATATCATAGCCGCCCTCAATTTTAACCTCAATCGGTTCAAACATAGTCAACTCCTCCAATCCCTTACTTTCGGGTATCTAGATAAGCGCCTCGCATTGGGGAGGCTGCTAGCTTACGAAATACATCTAAAATTCCTTGATGCTCTATTACTGGAGGCTGCCAATTGACCCGCCTTTCCGCTAACACAGCTGAAACCTCTGCTGGAGACTTTTCTACCCCTGCAATGCCCACAATGTTGAGGGCATAGTTTGCAATATCTATTTCAATTATGTCATTTTCCTCTACTAAAGCGATGGGCCCTCCAGCAATAGCTTCAGGAGATACGTGGCCAATAGCTGGACCCCTGGTGGCTCCAGAAAATCTGCCATCTGTGATCAAGGCAGTGGTGGCCACCAGCTTCTCGTCTGCTGCCAGTGCTTCTGTGGTATAGAACATTTCTGGCATACCGGCTCCTTGAGGACCTTCATACCGAATTAGCAATATATCACCAGGTTTTATTTTGCCTTCACGGATGGCTGCTTGAGCTTCCTCCTCGGAATCAAAAGGCCTGGCTGGTCCCCGATGCTTTTGCATGGCTGGAGCTATGGCAATATGCTTTACCACTGCTCCTTCAGGGGCAATATTGCCGGTCAGAACGGCCACAGCGCCTTTTTCGTTTAAAGGCTCCTTGACAGAACGAATAATATCTTCAGGTTTAAGCTTATATTTTCGTAGAAAAGCATTATTTCTTGCTACATAACCTTGCTTTTCAAGCTGTTCTAAATTTTCACCAAGAGTTGCGCCGGTAACCGTCAATACATCTAAATGTAGGTGTTCTCGTAAAGCCAGCATCAATGCCGGTACACCACCGGCATACCAGAAATACTCTGTGGCAAATTGGCCAGAGGGTCTGCAATTAACCAAAAAGGGAATAACCTTGTTAACCTCATTAAACTTTTCTGGCGTTAATTGTATGCCAACCTCCCTAGCAATGGCAGGCAGGTGCAAAAATGCATTAGTGGAGCCCCCTAGGGCCGCATGGATCACTAAAGCATTATGTAAGGACTTTTCAGTGATAATGTCTCTAGTTTTGATATCCTCCTGGATTAGACGCAGGAGCTGGGTAGCTGCCTGTCTAGTGGCAAACTTTTGGGCATTAAGGACAATTGGTATTAAGGCTGTCCCTGGCAGTGCCAATCCTAACGCCTCAGACATTACCTGCATCGTGCTAGCAGTTCCCATGAACTGACAGGCACCACAGGTAGGACAGGCTTCTTTTTTGTAATATTTATATTCTTCCGGGGTAATCTTGCCCTGCTCCATCATTACGCCGTATGTAGCAGTTTGCTCTAGGGTTAAATTATCCGGGCCAGCCATCATAGTCCCTCCTGGGATATGAATGATGGGCTTGTTTAACCTTGCGGCAGCAATCAAGTGGGCAGGCACTGATTTATCACAAGATGATATAAAGAGGCACCCGTCTACCAAGTTTGACTTGACATGTACCTCAACTAACCCTGCAATTAACTCTCGGGAGAGAAGGGAATAGTTCATCCCATCATGCCCCTGGGAAATGCCATCACATACGTCAGTAGCATAAAATACTGATGGCTTGCCACCATTTTCAAGGACACCTGCTTTAGCAGTTTCCACTAATTTATCTAAGTGAAAGCTTCCTGGATGGCTATGACCAAAAGTAGACTCAATCAGCACTTGTGGCTTTTCTAAATCCCCTTCAATCCAATCCATCCCTAATCGCAACGGATCAATTTCCCATCCTCGGTGGCGTAGTTCTTGTGATTTCAATTTCATACTATTATCCACTCACTTTCACAGTTGATTAGTGTTGACACCAGTTCATTTTATAAGTTAATTTGTTTGAGCTCCTCAATTGTCTGCTGAATGTGCCGCTTCATAAATAATGAAGCTAACTCTGCATCCCTGCTTTTAATAGACTCTAGAATTTTAATGTGATGCCTCAGCCCTGCCTCCGGTCCTAGATATCGATGCAGCCTTTCATGATGAAACATTAATAGCTCGTGCATTATGTTATTAACCTTGACTACTAATGAATTTTTTGTACCTTCAGCGATTGCCATATGAAATTCAAAATCCGCCCGGTAAAATTGTTCAGGTTTATCTGCATATAACTGCATTTCTTTATAGCACTTTTCCATTTTTTCTATATCTTCTTCAGTACAGCGTTGGGTACATAGTCTAGCGCTGTCCACCTCAATCATCATTCTAAATTCTTGTATTTCATAAATGTTGTCTTTATTCAAAAAAACCATTGGTATAAGTGCATTTAAGTAAAAAGAGGGTTTCAACTCTTTGACAAAGGTACCTTCACCCTGCTTTTTTTCTAAAATGTTTAAAGCTACTAGCTTTTCCAGAGCTTCTCGGACAGAAATTCTACTAACCCCTAGCTCTTTAGACAGCTGATTCTCTGGTGTTATTTTCGTTCCAGAGCTCCATTCATTATTTAAAATTTTATCAACAATGCTGTTATAAACCTTGTCACTAACATTTGGTGGCTTCTGCTTCAAATTATACCAGCTCCTGTCACTTATTACATCATATTCCACCAGCAGTTGTATTACAACTCCTTGTCAATAAAATTATAAATTTTCTAAATTATTCTGTCAATACAGTTTTTTAGATAAATTTAACTTTTTTCACTAGATATAATCACTATAATTTATCTTATTTGTTAAATATTTAAAATTATCATTAATTTGATTGTATTACAACTATCTGCTTTTTTCCTTATTTTTATGCTTTTTTTTACACATCTACCTTAACCTTGTCTCCCAATCGCTGGACCAGAATCCGTTCTAGCCTGCTTTTAATCATAGAATAGTTATATTGGTCAGCGGAGGAAAGGGGTTGCTTGTTAGGTCCCATCTTAAATCCCCTCACCTCTAGCGCAGCCTTGAAACCTTGGGGAAAGGGCAGGGCAAACATAGCCCGAATGAGGTTTAATACAGAAAACTGCAACTCTTGGGCTTTATCGTACTCCTTTCTTTGCCACGCATCGTAAATAGCTACCATTATCTCCGGCACTACTCCAACGGTGGCTGACATAGTACCCTTAGCCCCAGCCATCAAGCTGGCCAAGAACATTTCTTCCCTGCCGATCATGATATTAAGTTCCTCGCCTGCAATCTTAATCTTATCCATAAAATGAAGCAGGTCCACCATGCTGCCGCTGCTGTCCTTCATTCCCACAACATTATCCATCCGGCTTAAGCGCTTAATTACATCATAGCTAATGGGCTGGGCAAATAGAGGGATATTATAAAGGATGATGGGGAAGTCAGGGACCGCCTTAGCAACCTGAGTATAATGCTCTTCAATTATCTCCTGGGTAGCTGGGAAATAATAGGGCGGAGCTATTACTACCGATTGGCAGCCTACCTCCTTAGCAGCCTTTGTCAGCTTTATACATTTGTCAGCACAGGATTCTGCCGTCCCCGGCACTACCGGAACTTCCCCCCTAGCTTCATCCACCACTATTCCCATTACCTTGACCTTTTCCTCAAAGCTGAGATGAATGAATTCACCTACACTACCTAAAGGAAACAAGCCACTTACCCCTTTTTCTATCATCCAGCTAACGTATTTACGCAGCTCCTCTTCATTCACCTCTCCTTTGTCATCAAAAGGAGTTACCATGGCAGGATAAACACCGGCCGGTCTAAAAAAGCCATCTTTAGTATTCAAACCTCTTCCTCCTCCCCCTTATCGGTTATATATTGCTAGCTCTCTGAGCTTCTCTTCTTTAGGCTTCCCCGCTTGATCCCAACCTCTAATTATGTAATACTCCTTAAGCATCTCCGCCAAAGGAACCCTATTGCCTTTAGCAGGTCCATCAGATCGGGCTTCCTCTAATAGCCTCGGTGGCAGGGTATCGTCCGCCGCTGAGATGCCTTCCCTTAAATTAAACATCCTAGTTAGGTTATTAATCCGCTCTCCTATTTTAATGAGGGACTCCGCCGAAGCAAAAGCTGGCTCACCGGTTAATGAATATAAAAGATCAGTTATTTGATTTGGCCCTAAGGCAAAGGTTGCAAACAGACAAATCCCTAGGCTGTCTATAGCCGTAAACCAATCCTGTTCGTTTTTAACCAGCTCTGCCTTAAATTCGCTGGATAAGGGGTCCATTCTGTTATAATTGCTTAGCACCTCCGTCTTTACCGGAAAGGCGCTTAAATGGCACCCACCCCTGTCGCTGGTGGCATAGGATAGGCCCATTCCTACGGCAGCCCGGGGATCATAAGCCGGAAGCTCTAAGCCCTTAACATGCATAGCAAATCTGTCACTGTTTTCACCAAGGATAGCTGCCGCCTTTTTAACTCCTTGCCCAATTACTGCTCCAAAGCCCTCCTTTTTGCCAATAAGATGGGTTAGTTTGATGATAGCCTCATCATTGCCAAAGGAGCAATCAAAGCCTAGCTCTTCTTTAGTTACAATTCCCCGATCAAAGCATTCCATCGTAAAACCGATAGCATTTCCCGTGGAAACCGAATCAATCCCATAGTAATCACATAGATATTCGGCATAAACAATGGCGCCTAAATCACTATTGCCGCACTGAGCTCCAAAGGACCATAGATTCTCATATTCGGGTCCTTCGACGTACTTGTCCTGATATTTGCCTTCCTTCACTTTTGAGTATTTGGAGCAGGCAATTGGACAAGCAAAACAGCCTCGGTCTTGCTCATACAATCCCTTGGCAAGCTCATGCTCGTCTACCCGATCCGCTCCCGGATAGGTTCCTCCTTGAAAGTTCTTGACAGGCAATACCCCCGCTTCCCTAATAAAGGAGTAAATACTACTGGTGCCAAACTTCGGTCTAGAACCACCGGTATCGGGATTAATGGCAATTTCATTTTTTGCTTCCCGATTAGCTACCATAAAATCAGCGTAGTTATGTATTCTAATTCCTTGACTGCCCTTAACTGCTATTGCTTTTAAGTTTTTGGAGCCTAGCACAGCTCCTGCCCCTCCGCGGCCAAAAGAGCGGCCTTCCGAAAGAACTCCAGCAAACAGCACTTGCTTTTCCCCAGCTTCTCCAATACAGGCTACTTTAAAGTCTTCACCATACTTTTCCTTAATCAGCTGATGGGTAGTAAGAGTATCCTTTCCCCACAGGTCAGCAGCAGCTTCAATAGTTACCTGATCATCCTCTATTAAAATTATTACAGGCGTAGTGGACTTCCCGCTGATTTTCAGTAAGTCATAGCCCGCCGCTTTAAGCTCAGGACCAAAGGTACCACCACAATTAGTATCTAGCCAGATGCCTGTTAGGGGGCTTTTAGTGGCAATTACACTGCGAGCACTAGCTGGAATGAGAGTGCCAGTCATTGGTCCAGTACCTAATACAACTATATTCTCCGGAGAAAGAGGATCACAGTTAATCGGAAGTTCATCATAAAGGATTTTAGCCCCAAAGCCCTTGGCGCCAATATAGTCGCTAATTAACTGGGGAGAGATAGAGATTGCTTCCAGGCTTCCCCTACTTAAATCAACGTTAAGCTGTTTTCCTGCATATCCAAACATTTGCTTGCTCACTTAATCCACCTACCTTATTAGAGCTTTTGTAGAACACCAGTTGGCGCATTGATACTGCCCATTGCAGGTATCACAGAAAAAGGGATACTTCCCGTCAGAGGGCAGGGCCCCAAAGGGACAGGCATCACTGCATTCCATACAGCCATTGCATAAACTTTGCTTTATCGTTATATTTCCCAAGGCCTCAACAACCAAGGCCTCATGAGGACAAGCCTTAACGCACTCTTTACTGGCGCATAGCCTGCAAAACTCTACTTGACCAATCTGAGGCCAGTTATCCTTATACCTGATTCTAGCTTTCTTCGGATTGATTTCTCCTTCGTGCTCCATGGAACAAATAACTTCACAAATACGACAGCCTATACATTTCTCCTTGTTAAATCTCATCACGGCTGCATCCCCCTTTATCTCTCTACTACGGCTTCCTGCTTTTCCAATTTCTCAATTTCTGAGCGAAAGGGCAACCCGTCAGTATCATTCTGAGCTGTTGTCACTAGCGCTCCCACTTTATTGCCTCGACTGACCGCAGCCTCAATAGGCAACTGCTCCAAGTATCCAGCTAAGAACCCGGCGGCAAAGCCATCGCCTGCTCCAATTGTATCCACCACCTGTTTAACGTCAAAGGGACCCACTAACCCCTGTTGTCCCTCAGTCCACCAGTAGGCACCAAGATGCCCCAGCTTAACAACTACTATCTTAGGACCTAATGCAGCAACCTCCTTAACTAGCTCCGTTGGCTCATTAGTCCCAAATAGCAGCTTACCTTCTTCGTCTCCAATTAAGACTATATCCGATTGCTGCATCATAGGAAGCAGTACAGGCTTGGCCTCATTTATGTCCCACAGCTTTAAACGGATATTGGGGTCAAAGGAGATAATCAGCTTATTCCTCTTGGCAAGTTCTATGGCTTTAGCTGCTGTTTCACGACAGGAGGTGCTAAGGGCTGGTGTTATGCCCGTTAAATGCAGCAGCTTAGCCTTTTTAAAATATTCCTCTGATAAATCTACCGGAGAAAGCATGCTAGCAGCTGATCCCCGCCGATAGTATATTACTTGTTTCCCTAAGCCAGTACTTTCCCGAAAAAATATACCGGTAGGGGCAACTTCGTCCCACTGCACTTGGCTGACATCTACCCCCTCACCCCGCAGGGTTTGAAAAATATACCTGCCGTAAGGGTCCGCCCCTAAACGGCTTATCCAGCCTACCTTATGGCCTAATCTAGCCAAGCCAATTGCTACATTGGATTCAGCTCCGGCGGTTGCCTTATTATAATAAGAAGCATGTTGAATATTGCTGCCTTGGTTCGGAAAAAACGAAGCCATTGTTTCACCTAATGTAATAACCTCCATTTATCAGCACTCCTTTAGAGACTTATATCTAATAACTTCACTTAAATAGATAATCCCGTGTTACTTGTTCAGCACACAGGATTATCGTATTTGAGAGGGGTCTAGTTAGCATTTAATAGTAATACGCTCTCCCTGCTTCTACCATTGCTATCATGTTTTTAAGGGGTGTATCTACTGCAACCTCACAACCGGATCCTAGCATAAAGCCACCCTTAGCTCCGGCATCTGCAATACATTGTTTTGCTTGGTCAGCTATCAGCTCAGGATTTCCTCGCAACAGTACCTGGGTAGGATGAAGATTTCCCAATAGGCATACCTTTGCTCCCACTAGCTCTTTTGCTTCCTTGAGATTTACTTTATAGTCTATTTCTAAAATCGGTGCCCCCGTGGCAGCCATCAACGGCAATACCTTAGTGGTATCTCCGCATATATGTAAAATTCCAGCACCATCGTATTTTTTGGCATAATCTTTTATTTCTGCAAAAAACCGTTGTTCATAAGGAAAAGCCCATTCCTGATACATTTTCGGAGAAATAACATCGGTAGATGCCAATGAATCTCCGGCTTGAACAATATGGGCACCTGCATCAAATTCTGCCTTGGCAAATCTTATCAGCGCTTCTGTAGTCATATCCATTAGAAGCCGCAGCAGCTTTGCATTTTCTCCATCCGGTTCTTGCTGAGCAAAGGCCAGCTCTAACAAAAATCTTTCGGTACCCATTAAATGACCCGCTAAAGAAAATGGTCCCGTACCTGTTCCTCTCACAGCAACCTTATCTCCCAGTTTCTTTGCCAGAATGCTAATAGCCTTCAAATAGACTGGCATCCGCCCATCCGTTAGGGGGTCCGGTACTTTTAGCTTTAATATGTCCTGCAGGTTATCTATGACAGGCTTTTTTAGGGTAGGAGTAGAATCATGATGAAAATCTACAGTAATCCCAAAACCCTCAGCAATATAGTAATTATCACTCTGAGCTACCACCATATCCTGACCTAGCTTCTTCCAGGCTTCCAGTTGGGCTTCGGCCATTTTCTCACCGTCACGGCAGTACACCGATATTGGTACTCCCCCTAACCTAGCTCCATAGTTACCCATGTAGGGTGCCACTGGTATGACATCCGGCTGTTGCAGGTTTATGGCTTTTTTCACCCGATCAAGGGATGTTAAGATAGACATTTGGGTTACTACCTCCATTTGTTGCATAATGAGAAACGCTTGTTCACTATATTAAACTATATTCGCTTTTAAACAAAATATTCCTGCAAATTGTAATACAAATATTTAGAAATTTTTAATAAAAAAAATCTGCCCATCATGACAGATTCTTGTAATTTAACTTTATTATTTTTTTGTCTAAGAGGGGCCTAAACCATAAAATCTATGGCTTTTCCTGCATAGATTCGGACATGGGGCTTTTGCTTTAAGTAGACCTGCACCTGGCCAATAGCACTATCCACTGTCAAATGACCAGGTCGGAAGGAACCATTGATATTTCCTTGGCGTAGCTCCAGCTTAGGATCTGCAGTGACAAAATTAATATCTGGCCTGGTGCGAGGTAAAGCCTCTAGTGTTAGCTGCTTAGTTCTATTTACGAGCCCCCGGTCAGCAGTTAGTTTAGCTACACTGACAGGCTTGTGAATATCAGCTAGCATTCTGCCTTCTTTCACTCGCCGGCTAATTCCCTGCAATAATTTATTTTGTCCTTTACTTGCATAATGTTTTGCCATAGATAATGGATACCTTAGCCCCAGTTGGTCAAACTGCTCCCTCTGGTTAATTTGCACCTGAGCTAGCTGGATATCTAGTAATACAGCAGGCTGATTGGGCTTTAGTTCCATTGCCGGCAGTGATTGTTGTATTTGAAAGGTATTTGGCCGGATATCCATGCCAATTTGACCCTGTTGAATATCAAGTTGCAGCTGCATAGACACCACCTAGCCTAATCATCAAAATAATAAAACGCGGCAATACTACCTTATAAAATCTATCAACGAGGGTTGAATAATCCTAGAGCCTACAGATAATGAGGCCCGATAAACATTCTCCAGGTTAGTAAAGCGAGTAAAGGCCTCAGCCATATCAACATCCTCCATCTTAGCAGACAAAGCAGTAAGATTAATATTTAAGTCAGTAAGCCAACTGTCGCTCATCTCCAGGCGATTGACCCGAGCCCCTACATCGGCTCTAATGGCTAATACATTGTCTATTTGCTTATCCAGCTCTCCTAAGTTAGCCCCCACATCACCACCATTTTGCAGGTCATCCACAATTTTTCCTAATAAATAAAACATGGATTCTTCCGGCGTATTTCCAGAGCCAAAGAGCTTATCGCCGTTGACGTTTACTGCAACAGTGACATTTTGGCCAATCTCAAAGCGAATTTCCTTACTATTGCCTTGCCAGGCCGCCGTAAGCTCTCCCGTAACTTCATCAGTCCCTAGCTCCACTGCCGGCTTTAACGTATTAGTCCCAGAGAAAATGTATCTATCCCCTACCTTGCTGTTAGCCACTTGAGCTAGGTGATCTCTAAGCTGGGCTACTTCATCGGCAATGGCGTTTTTCGCATCCTGGGGATGGGTACCGGTGGAACCATATACTACTAGCTCTCGAATTCGCTGCAGTACGTTTCCTGCTTCCCCTAGGGCAGCATCAGTATTTTCTAGCCAAGTCATGGCATCATCAACGTTACTTTTATATTTCGCCACCTCAGTGCGCTGAGTACGGTTTCTCAGGGCGTTTACTAGATTGGCAGGATCGTCCGCTGGCCGGTTCATTTTCTTCCCGGTAGCCATCTGATCATAGAGCTTTTCCATGCCCCGCAGGTTGCGGTTGAGATTTCGCAGCAAATTATTAGTCATCATATTTTGAGTTACTCGCATATTCTCACTCCTTAGTTTAAAACACCCATACTTCTCTAAAGGTTACCTGCCTGCACCTACTCTATTTATCAGTACATCTAGCATCTCATCCATGGTAGAAATAGCTCTGGCAGCAGCATTGTAGGCATGCTGGAACATAATCATACTAGACATTTCTTCGTCTAAGGATACTCCAGACAGTATTTCCCGTCGATTCATCTGTTGCCCAACCAGCATATCCTGATTCAGCGCCATTCGCTCTGCCTCTTGAGTATTAATACCTAGCTGCCCAATGATGCCTCTAAAATAATCATCAAAGGTAGCGGTAGGCTCTAGGGGTTCTGTCAAATTGTCAGCCAAGAATCCTTGGAGAAACTGAAAGTAATCGGTGGTAGAACCGTCTGGTACACCAATAGCTATTGGGCTAAGGGTGTAGTTGGCATCTGTTACTACTGTTAGCTTATGCTTTAGCTCCGCCAAAGCTAAGGCGTTAGTGTTGTCCCCCGGGATAGTATTCCCCTCAGCATCCATATCTCTGCTGGCTGCTATTTTACTGGGATCGTCAATAATAGCTTGACTGACTTTCATATTTCTAGCATTTATTGGAGCTAACAGGAAGTTACCTGGATTATCTGGATCTTCCACCTGCTGCTGATTGAAAAACAAGATTCCATCCTCACCTGCCAGAGAGTACCCCTGCATATGAACCCAGTTGACGGCAGTGACGATGGAGTTGGCTAAGTGGTCCATTTCCTTCATCATACTCGGAATAATACCCTGCTGCACTCCATTGGCATCCATATAGCCTACAGCTTCGATATAGCCTTTAAGCTCACCGCTAGATAAATATAGCGGAGTACCATCCTTCCACTCAACTGTAAATACTCCATTCATATCACCCTTATTGACGGCTGCCAGCTCAAAGGTTCGAGTACCTGTCACCAGAGCCTTACCCCCTACGGAAACCCTAACTGAGCCGTCGGGATCTTCAATATAGCGGATATCTGCGATTTTACTCAGCTGATCTAATAAGTTATCCCGACGATCTCGAAGATCGTTGGCATTTTCAAATTTATTTGCTTCTACTCTTACTATCTGAAAGCTTAAGTCTCTAATTTGGGTAGCAAGAGAGTTGATTTCATCTACCTTTACGTTAACAGTAGCGTTGATATCCTGCTGCAGCTCGTGAAGCTGACGATCGATATGGTTAAAGGTATCAGCTACTGCAATAGCTCGCTGTCGCACAGTGGCCCGCACCGCCTGACTCTCCGGGTTCTTACTGAGCTCCTGCATGGACTCCCAAAATTGGTCTAGTACGGTTCGCACGCCCGAGTCAGATGGCTCATTTACCACTACCTCAATCTTCTGCAGCACATCTGCCCTGGATTCCCAATAGCCCAGCTCCTTGCTCTCGTTTCGCACCTGCAGATCAATAAAGTTATCCCTAATGCGACGGATTTCCTGCACCTGCACTCCAGTACCTACTTGCCCAGCCTGATAGGCCTTATTCATCCCAGGCATGGTCCAGGGAGTAGTAGTGCCTATCACCGCATTTTGCCGGGTAAAACCAGGTGTATTGGCATTAGCTATATTATGACCTGTCACATCCAGAGCCCGCTGCTGGGTCTGCAATCCTTTTACTGCTATATTCAGACCAAAAAAAGTAGTCCGCATGTCATATCCCCCACTCAAAGTCTCTCTATTAAATAAATCTAAATATCAGTTCAGTCTTTAAATTCAATCATCTATAATCAATCACTACATCCCCCTGAGTAAAAATATATTCTTTTAGTTATGTTTAACGTAGGCTTATTCATAATTCTTAGCGCAGCTCAGATAAAAAGTGTAACTGTTTGAGCGTAGCGAGTTTTACACTTTTTCTGAGCAAGCTTAGAATTATATAAGCCGGAGTGGCTAAAACTAAAAGAATATACTTTATCTCACCATCTCAAACTTTGCGATCAAATATCCTGCTACTATGTCCCTGTTTGCCGCCCTCAGTATTGCCGGGTTTCTTGTGGTAGGTCTTGCTATCCTCACCGCCAGTGAAAAGTTGCATGGTGTAGTCAATATATTTTAAGGAGTCCTTGATAAGTTCTTCATTCTGCTTGTTGGTAGCATTAATCTTATCGACGAAGGCCACTAAGTCGTTCTGAAGCACCTTAAGCTGCTCTGCCTTCTCCTTTGGTACCTGTTCAATTAACTTTGTCAAAGTAAGCTCCTTGGCTGGCATTCCCAGTGAAGCTGCTAGTTCCTGCTGATGCTGTTGACGCCGTTCCTCAAACTTTCCTGCCTGGACTAGCAACAGCTGCTGGCTGTCTAGCATTTTGTTCAGCTCTTCTAGGTTATGCTTAACTAAGGCCTGATTAGTTTTCTCTACTAGCATCATTAGATCCCTGTAGATCTCTACCTCTTCCCGCAATACTCCTACCATATTATTGAGTGCATCCATG
>JAWSUQ010000019.1:0-15997 GCA_033549265.1 Bacillota bacterium | reverse complement strand
GCTGTTCCTCTGGCACGTCTCCATGCTTTGACATAAAGCTGCTGTAGTATTTTTGCTCTAGATTGGAGTTTCCCCAGGAGCTTTTTTCACTAACCCGTGATTTTAGATAGACTGGCAAATAGGCCATGGTTAGCTCTGACCCTTGGTCTAACATGCTGATGGAGCTTTCAATGACATGTTCCAGCTCCCGCACATTGCCAGGCCAGTTGTAGCTTAGTAAAAATTCTCTCACCTTGCTACATATGTGGACCGACTTCTGACCATAGATCTTGCTGTACTTCTCCACAAAGTAGTCCAGCAGCAGGCCGATATCCTGACTTCGCTCCCTCAAAGAAGGAATATAAAGGGATATTACAGCCAGCCTGTAGTAGAGGTCCTTCCGCAAAGTCCCTTGTTGGATAGATTCCCATGGGTCTTCGTTGGTGGCACTAATAATGCGGCAGTTCACTTCAATCTCCTTTTTTCCGCCTACCCGACGCATTGTTTTTTCCTGTATTACTCGCAGCAGCTTAGCCTGGAGGGCAGACCCCATAGAGTTTATCTCATCAAGAAATAATGTGCCCCCGCCGGCCTGCTCAAAAAGTCCAGGGGAATCGGTGGCGCCTGTAAAGGCACCTTTAACTGTGCCGAAAAGACAGCTTTCCAGCAGTGTCTCAGGAATAGCAGCGCAGTTTATAGCTACAAACAGCTCCTCCTTCCTGGGACTTTGGTTGTGAATGCTCTGGACAAAAAGCTCTTTTCCTGTCCCTGTTTCACCATATATTAAGATGGCGCAATCAGCTTCTGCCGCTTTTTTGGAATTAGCCAGTACTTCTTTTAATTGAAAGCTTTCGCCAATAATATCGCTGAAGTTATATTTAGTCCCATTCAGGTAAACTGATCCTTTTTCTTTTGTAGTGAGCTGTTCCTGCATTTCCATGGTTCTGCTCAACAATCCCCTGATTTTGCTAATATCTCTGCACAGGGAATAAACAGCTACCAGCCTCTGATTATTAAAAACAGGATAGGTGCTGGCCACCAGGCTGATTTCTTTTCCCTCTCTGGTAAAGTAGGTTTTATACATGTCAACGATAGGCTGGCCTGTTTGGGCAACCTTGTAGTGCTCACTGGTGGAAGCATCCACATTATATACCTCTTCCAAGTACTTTCCCTTAACCTCTTGGCAGGACAAATCCTCCAGGCGCTCTAAGGCTTTGTTGTATAAGAGGATTTTGCCATTGACATCGGTAACAATCACGCCTTCATGGACCGAATCAACAATTGACTTAAGCCAGGATATTTGCTCAATTAGCTCTTCTCCGGTGACTATCTCGGCACTCTTATCTAGGCTGTCCTTCATTTTATTCACCTCTAAAACATTTTCAAATAGGTGGGGCTTAAATAAGCTTAGCTTTAATTTATATAGTATATATTCGATTTTTTATCGATTTTACCTCTAAGCGAAAATGAAAATTAATGCTGGAAAAAAATAAAAGTCAATCATTTTGATTGACTTAGCAATTAACCTTGTTTACTTAAAATACCGAGTTTTTTCAGCATGACCTAGCAGATACAAAAACCCGTGAGCCGGAATACGCATAATGGGAATGCTAGTTTTATGCCCCATTGCTCCATAGGTTTTAAACTTTCTATCCCATCATTATTACAATTGTTAGCCCAACTACAACTGTGTAGATCACATTTTTAGTAAAGTAAGCGATAGCAATAGCCCCCACACCTGCTAACAAATAGTGGTTAGAAAGGTTCAAGGCTACTTCCCCCTGGGGCATTACCAGCTCCGGGACAATAATAGCTGTCAGCATGGCAACCGGGATATACTTTAAAAACACCTTCACCTTTTCTGGCATTTCCCGGTTGCCCATAACTAGAAATGCCCCTACTCTAGTGAGGTAGGTTACTAGACCCATGCCTAATATTAAGATGAAGATTTCCCAGCGAACCATAGCTCCATTCCTCCCCCCACTATTACTCCCACGATTGCTGCTACTATGATATACCACTTGCCCGGCAGATACAACATCCCCAGGACCGCCGCTATGCCAGCTACAACCGCTACCACTAAAATTATTCTATCTTTCAACTGAGGCGCCACTATGGCGATAAAGGTGGCCGGCATGGCAAAGTCTAAGCCCCAATCTAAGGGGTTGGCTATTAAGTGGCCAATTGACACCCCAATCAACGAAAAGGAAGCCCAGCATAAATAAAAGGTGCTATTGAGCATCAGCTGATAGACTGGGGAAGGTCCTTTTTCCATAAAGCGCTTCATGGTAATGGCATAGGATTCATCTACAGTGCCAAAGGCCAAGATAGACTGCCACTTTAAGCCGTAAGGCTTGAGATAAGGGATGAGGGAAACTCCCATTAACAAATGTCGGAGATTTATTAATAAAGTGGTAAAAACAATCAGCATGGGACTAGCCCCTGCCGCAATCATTGTGATCCCGATAAACTGGGCCGCTCCTGCAAAAACAATTAATGACATCAACAATGTCTCTGCTGCTGTTAACCCCGCCTGGCTGGCAACTATTCCATATGTGATCCCAAAGGGCAATAAGCCAATTATTAAAGGCAGCCCATCCTTGACCGCCTCCAGGTAGATATTATTTTTTTCTACGTTTTGAGTTATTGCTGGTTGAGCCAAAAAGATCACCTTTCTTTTTATAAAGACAGAAATAAATTGAATTACTTTTGAGTTTATGCTTTTGAGTATAAAATTTAAATATTCTCTAAAGTAATTAAATTTCCTGCTGTATTTACAGTCAAACAGGGAAATAATATGATGAAGGAGGTGGCTTTATGTTTAAGGATAAAATTTTAGCCGGTGCCGTAATAGGCTTGGCAGCAGATGCAGTTAAGCTTATTGTTAACTATGCAGCATTTCAGCTTGGCTATACCCAGGTAGTCTTTTGGCAGTTAATTGCTGCCTTACTTCTACCAAGGGAAGATATATTCAAGCCTTTAGGCATCCTAATTGGCGCAGTGGCTGATATAACCATAGCAATGTTTTTAGGAGTAGTGTTTATTTATTATCTTTATGCTGTTGGCAGAGACCATTTATGGTTTAAAGCTGTTGGTTTTGGGATGCTTGTGTGGGTTAGTCTATTTGGTGTGCTTCTTGGTCAATTAGTATCTAATAAGGTTCCACCAGACCCTTTAGGGATACTTACAACTATTGTAGCTCACTTTTCCTTTGGCCTATCCCTAGCTGTCTTTACCAAGCTATTGGCAGGCAATATGGCACCTATGGTTGAAGATTTAACAAAGAACAAGACAGAATCACACTTAAAAAGCTTCAGGATTCTATCAGCTATACCTTTAAAAAAGCTACTAAAAAACCAGGACCATGTTAAAAAGCTCAAGAAAATATAGTTTGCCATCAAAATCTCCTCAAACCCCATGGGCAACACAGCACACACTCCTTAAACCCCAAATAAGGAATTTGTAAGTTTAGCCGAACCTTTTGTGAAGGCTTGCTAAAGTTTCTTAGCGCAGCTTCTGCCAAAACTCCGTCTGTCTGAGCGAGCGAGTTCAGGAGTTTTCAGAAGCAAGCTTAGAAACTTTCAAGCCGGAACTCTAGGCTGAGCGGATTTACAAATTCCTTTCTTTATGCTTCTTAAATTTTTGGAGGTCAAAAAAGAACCATAGAGTTCATCTCCATGGTTCTTAATCATTTGCTCTTATTAAGCTTAACCTAAAATCCCTTTTCTCTGAGCTGTCAAGTAGTTCATGCAGTAGTCATCTCTACCTACTAAAGCTTCAGAAGCAATTAATAGAGACATGATCTGGTTGTCTAGTGGATCAAGGATTGCTGAATCCATACCGTTAGCAATACACATTACTAGAAACGCCTGGTTTAAAATCTTTCTTGTAGGCAGACCAAAGGAAATGTTGCTTAGACCACAAGTAGTGTGAACGCCAGGGTATCTGCTGTGGATTTCTCTAATAGTATCTAATACTTCGTTGCCAAAGTTAGTGTTTACACTGATTGGCTTTACTAAAGGATCAAAGAAGATGTCTTCAGGTTTTACACCTGCTTCTGTCAAGCCTTTATATAATCTTTCTACAATTACTAAGCGCTGCTCAGCAGTTTCTGGCATACCTGTGTCATCCATACAAAGCGCCATTACTCTAGCATTGTTAGCAGTTACTAATGGTAGAATTGCTTCATAACGCTCTTTTTCTGCAGAAATTGAGTTGATTAACGCTTGACCTTTATGTACCTTTAGAGCTGCTTCAATAGCTACTGGGTTTGGGCTGTCAATACAAAGGGGAGCATCTACTGCAGCTTGAACAGTTTCCACTAACCAAGTAAGCATTTCTGGCTCATCATGCACTCTAGTGCCACAGTTTACATCAATGTAAGTAGCACCTGCTTCTAACTGCTTCTTCGCAATGTCCTGAATAAAAGCTGCATCTTTGTTTTCTACTGCTGGAGCAATTGCCTTACGGCTTGAGTTAATTAATTCTCCTACAATAATCATTTAAAACCCTCCTCTTAATTTGTTTTTATTAATTTGAAGGAGTAGCTAGCTAGCTACTCCTTCAATTAGTTACTTATTAGCCAAGAAGTTTGTCAACTAATTCAGTAGCGCTAGCTGCATCTGGAGCATATCCGTCTGCACCGATTTCATCAGCGAAGTCTTGAGTTACAGGGGCTCCTCCGATTATTACCTTAACTTGATCTCTAACGCCTTCTTCAACTAGTACGTCGATAGTTTCCTTCATTGATAGCATTGTTGTAGTTAATAGTGCTGACATGCCGATTACATGAGGCTTATGCTCTTTTACCCCTTCTGCGAATTTCTCTGGAGAGATATCTTCGCCAAGTGTAATTACTTGATAACCACTGCTTTCAAGCATCATGCCTACTAGGTTTCTGCCGATATCATGCAAGTCACCTTTTACAGTTCCAAGTAATACCTTGCCCTTATTTGGCACATCCCCTTCAGCAATTAGTGGCTTTACAATTTCTACCCCACTAGCCATAGCTTTAGCAGCCATTAACACCTCTGGTACATACATATCTCCAGCCTTAAATCTTTGTCCTACTACATTCATTCCAGCAATAAGGCCTTTATTGATGATTTCGATTGGGTCTAGTCCCGCATCTACTGCTGCTTGAGTGTCAGCAGCCACCTGCTTCAGATTACCAGCGATTACACCAGCGTTTAAAGCTTCAAAATTTGACATTGGTAAATCCCCCTATCAGTTGTTATTAGTATTATTAAGCTAAATAGCTTGCCACATTAATACCTAATATTATATAGTGTTGAGAAATATTAGTAAAGAAAAATTTTAGCAATTATTTGAAAATACCTAGTGTGTTAGATTAACTTTCTCAAGGCCTCATCTGTTTCTTTGTCAATCTGAGGAGTAGCATTTTCTAGCCTTTCAGCCATGTTAGCTTTTGCTCTTGCTACTGCTGTTAGCTTTTCCATATTCCACACATCATATGAGGTTCTATCAGAAATAGTTGGCTTAAAATATTCTGTGCGGCAATGCTGGAAAGTATGAGCTGCTGTCAAGTATTCTCCACCAGGGCCAACCTCTTTAATGATGTCTAGGGCTAATGTATCAGTATTGATCTCAATACCCCGCTTAATGCGCTTCACCATACCGCAAACCTCTTCGTCCAGCATGAACTTCTCAAAGGACATAGCGTTATAGTATTGGAGAATTCCTGCTGCGTGCAGCACAAAGTTTACTCCAGCGCTGGTAGTTCCCAGCATATTCACTGCTGCTTCATAGCTGGCTTGGTTGTCTGGGATCTTGCTGTCGGATAAGCTGCCGCCGCCCCGAACTGGAACGCCGTACTTTCTAGCTAGCTGGGCGCTGGCAGTAATAATTAAAACTGTTTCTGGAGCACCAATTGCTAAGCTGCCAAAGCGCATATCTGTAATAGAAGATGGAGCGCCGTAAACTACAGGAGTTCCCGGTTTAATCACCTGAGTTAAGATAATACCCGCAACTACTTCTGTGTTCTGCAGGGCAAGAGTTCCCGCTATGGTAGCTGGTCCAGTGGAGCCTGCCATGGTTAAGGAAGCGATGATTACCGCCTGCCCTACCTCAGCATATTCTACTAAAGCTGCCAGCATTCTCTCGTCAAACTTCAGCGGCGTCAAGGAGTTAATTAGAGAAATCATTACTGGTTTTTCAGCCACATACTCTTTACCAAAAACTACTTCTGCCATCTTCAGAGTGTCTAAAGCCTCCTGCTTGCCATTGGCGCTGCCCATAAAAGGCTTAGCAGAGTGCTTAATTAGATTATAGGTCATTTCCTTATGTCTAATTTTTTCAGAAATATCATTTGGCTCTACTAAAACACCACCAGTTACGTCAATATATGGGCTAGTCCCCGCCAGCTTGGCAAAATTAGCAAAATCTGCTAAGGTTGCTTGTCTGTTTTTGTTGTCTTCATTGACAAATGGTGCACCATAGCCTGGTACAAAGCAGGTATTAGTTCCACCAATTGGTACTTCAATGCCATTTCTTCCGTAAAGAGTGAATAGGTCTGGGGCCATAGCTAAGTATTTCTCTACCTCTTCCTCAGTAAAGTAAACTCTCGTTCCCTCTACCTTAAAGCCTGCTTTTTTAAAGTATTCCAGTGCTGGCTCGTAAAGAAAATCTACCCCCGTGTTGGCCAAGATATCCAGTGTGGTCTCATGTAGCTTATTAACTTGCTCTTCTGTTAACACTGTTGCTAGCATTGCCAATCCCTCCTCGTTTTACTTAGTTAATTTATGTTAATAATGTTATTTTCAGCTTAAATGCCAGAGGCTATACGTTAAAGTGTGGTATAGCCTCTAGCCTATTATTGGTTTTTTAATCTAAGCTCTAATTCCTAAACTGTCTCTTCACTAAAGGCTTTAACTAATGAGTAAATCATCACTAAAATTACTAGCATGAATGGAAAGGCTGCTGCAATTGATGCGGTTTGCAAAGCTCCTAGCCCTCCAGATAGTAGTAGCACTGCTGCTACGCCCCCTAAGACTACACCCCAAATACCTTTTACTCCATTAGAAGGATCCATGGAACCTCTTGAGGTCAGCATTCCTACTACGAATGTGCCTGAGTTAGCAGATGTTACAAAGAATGCAGCAATAACAAAAATTGAAAGCAGTGAAGTTATTGCACTTAATGGAAACTGAGCTAAGGTGACGAATAAGGCTGATGCCATGTCATTAGCTATTGCTTCACTGATGGCTACTCCCTGGACAATCTCTAAGTTTAGAGCAGTAGCACCAAATACTGACAACCAAATAAAGCTGAACATAGTTGGTACAAAAAGTACTCCTAAGACAAACTCTTTAATTGTTCTACCTTTAGAAATTCGGGCGATAAACTGACCAACAAAGGGACCCCAAGCAATCCACCAAGCCCAGTAGAAGATTGTCCAGCCACCGGCCCAGCCTTTTTGCTCTACAGCATCGGTCCAAAGACTCATGGAAATAATATTGTTCAAATAAGAACCCCAGGTTTCTGTAAACATGTTCAGTATAAATCTAGTTGGTCCCAAGATAAACAGGAATATCATTAAGGCCACCGCTGCATAAACAGTCCAGTTGGCGATAAAGGAAATTGCTCGGTCGATTCCTAAAATGGCTGCAAAAGTAAAGATAGCAGTGATTACTGCAATAATTAAAATGTTTACTAGTGGCGTGTTCGGTACACCGTAAAGAAATTCCAAACCGCTGTTAATCTGCTGAGTACCTAACCCTAAGGAGGTTCCCAGTCCAAAGATAGTAGCAAATACTGCTAAAATATCGATTGCCTTGCCGATTGGTCCGTTTACTTTGTCCCCTAAGACGGGATAGAAAACGGAGCTAATCAATCCTGGCATTCCTTTTCTAAATTGGAAGTAAGCTAAGGCTAAGCCTACTAAGGCAAAGATAGCCCAAGCATGTAAGCCCCAGTGGAAAAAGGTGTAGCGCATAGCAGTAGCTGCTGCTTCTGCTGTTCCGCCCTCTCCCATGGGAGGTGCCGCAAAGTGATACATGGGCTCAGCGATACTCCAGAATACAAGTCCGATTCCCATGCCTGTTGTAAATAGCATTGCTAGCCAAGCGAAGGTACTATATTCTGGTTTCTCATCATCTTTCCCCAGCTTAATGCTGCCAAACTTTGATAACGCAATTACCACAACAAATATTAAAAAGATAAAGACAGAAAACAGGTAAAGCCAACCAAAATCAGTAATAAAGTAGTTCAGCACTGCATTTGAAGCTGTACTCATGCTAGTAGGTGATAGTACACCCCAAGCTACAAATAGAATGCATAAAACTAGTGAAACATAAAACACAACTGGATCAATTCTCTTCTGATTGTTCAAAGCTGCCATCCTTTCTTTTGTTTGGATTTACTAGTAATGTTTTGTGAAAACATATACAAGTCTCAATTGCGTAAATATTTTTAATTTTTAATCTTGATTATTATATTATCAGCTTTATCGGTATATTTCATGGTATAATCTTGCGAAAAATAGTAGTATATTGCTTTTACTTTGTTCTTAATTTTACTATCAATTAAAGTCAATTAAATTATTAAATAAAATTTAGGAATAAGATTTTGTGATAGTACAAAAAAAGAGCAAGAACGCACCATCACGATGCGTTCCCACTCTTATTATTGCTTAACAATTCTTATATTATGAGTTTTTTAACTAAAAATCCCTTTTCGTTGAGCCGTTAAGTAGTTCATGCAGTAGTCGTCTCTGCCTACTAAGGCTTCAGATGCGATTAACAGGGACATAATCTGGTTGTCTAGCGGATCAAGAATGGCTGAGTCCATGCCATTGGCAATGCACATTACTAGGAATGCTTGATTCAAGAGCTTCCGCACCGGCAAGCCAAAGGAAATATTGCTTAAGCCACAGGTAGTATGTACTCCTGGATATCTGGCGTGGATTTCTTTAATAGTTTCTAATACCTCATTGCCAAAGTTGGTATTAACGCTGATTGGCTTTACTAATGGGTCGAAGAAAATATCTTCAGGCTTGACGCATGCTTCCGTTAGACCTTTGTACAGTCTCTCCACAATTACTAGTCGCTGCTCAGCAGTTTCCGGCATGCCAGTGTCATCCATGCACAGGGCCATGATGCGGGCATTATGCTTTGTAATCAGTGGCAAAATTGCCTCATAGCGCTCTTTCTCCGCTGAGATGGAATTTATTAAAGCCTGCCCTTTATGAACCTTCAAAGCTGCTTCTATTGCAACTGGATTAGGGCTATCGATACAAAGGGGAGCATTTACTGCTGCTTGGACAGTTTCCACAAGCCAAGTTAGCATCTCTGGCTCATCATGGACTCTAGTACCGCAGTTGACATCAATATAGGTTGCACCAGCATCCAACTGCTTTTGCGCCACCTCTTGAATAAATGCTGCATCCCTGCTCTCTACTGCTGGGGCGATTGCTTTCCGGCTTGAGTTGATCAATTCTCCTACAATTATCATAGCTTTCTTCCTCCCTTACTGCTTCTTTAGTAGATTCTGTGGCTTAGTTAGTTAATTAGGCGTTCAATTAGTTCTGTAGCACTTGCTGCGTCCGGAGCAAAGCCGTCGGCGCCAATTTCATCTGCAAAGTCCTGAGTAACAGGAGCACCACCGATGATAACCTTTACTTGGTCTCTTAAGCCCTCTTCCTTTAATACCTCAATAGTATCTCTCATAGCCAGCATAGTTGTAGTTAATAGAGCTGACATCCCAACTACCTGAGGCTTATGCTGTCTCACTGCATCAGCAAAGGATTCTGGAGAAATATCTACCCCTAGGTTAACCACCTTATAGCCGCTGCTTTCTGACATCATCGCTACCAGATTCTTGCCGATATCATGCAAGTCTCCCTTTACTGTGCCGATTACGATTGTACCTTGAGAAGGTACATCGCCATCTGCTAATAGAGGCTTCACAATCTCTACCCCTGCCGCCATAGCTTTAGCTGCCATTAACACCTCAGGTACATACATATCTCCTACTTTAAAGCGCTGGCCTACTACGTTCATGCCAGCAATCAGACCTTTGTTGATGATCTCTAGGGGATCTAGCCCCGCATCTACCGCTGCCTTCGTATCAGCTGTTACCTGAGCCATATCACCGCTAATTACACCATTGCTTAATACTTCAAAACTTGCCATTTGTTATTACCTCCTAAATAATTTTTCTGTATTCATTGATACATAAGTTATTCTTAAATAAGTCCTCTAACGCTTCCTTGTCTATCTCATGGCCGATAAAGGTGGTCTTGCCTGTTGAGATATTAGTATTGACTGAATAAATGCTGTACTCACCATCAATATACTGAAACTCAATATTATTGGAACTGCCCCTTAGCACGCCCTTGCTTCGCACAACCTTGCCATAGCTCCCTTTGGCCAGCTCCCGCATTAGCCCCTTTACCGATTCCCCATCAAAAATCATATCAGTAGTAATGCCGTAGTAATCATAGCTGTGCTTAACCTTATAGGCCTTGGTCACATCTAGCATCTGGTTGAAGCGGTGAATTTCATTTTCCCTATTGGCAATAATCTCGATAATGTCCTGGCTGTCGTAATAATCCCAGGGCTCATCGTAAACCTTGGCGGTGCTGTTAATTTCCTGCAGTTGCTTTAAAATCTCTTTTTTATCATCTTCTCTGATAAGCTGGACCTTGCTTAGTACCAGCTTCGAGGCTGACTGAATCTGTTGCTCAAGAAATAGCCCAATGTCTACTCGGTGCTTGATAAAGTGTAGGCAGTCTACAATGGTGATGAGATTATTTATTTTAAATTTGTCCGCTAGGCTTTCTTGCTTAATCAGTTCTATGGCCTCTTGCACCACAAATATCCCCGAAGGCTCGATAATTACTCTGTCTGGCCTGATCTCCTCTGCTATTTTTATCAGGGTTTGTGTAAAATCTCCCTTTAAAGAACAGCAGAGGCAGCCTTTAGTTATTTCGTAAAAATCATACCCCTCCTGCTGCAGGAGAGTGCCATCTATGCCGATATCACCAAATTCATTAACTACTATAACTACTTTTTCATCTACTGCCCCAAAGGCCTGGAGTACTCTTTTGATAAAAGTTGTCTTGCCTACTCCCAAAAAACCTGAAATGATATCTAGCTTTATCATGGCAACACCCTCTTATAAGTCAAACTTTTTTGGATCAAACTTGGTAATAGTTGCACATTCCTTAATCATTTCCTGAGTAAATTGTTCTTCGTCATTAGGAGTAGCATTTAACTGCTGCTCTACCTTATCTAGCCAACTAGCTTCCTTAGCTACTATTTCAACTTTTCCGTCCGCGAGAGCTGCTCTCAATTCACTGATAGTAGCTTGAGCTGCCCGCTTAGTTCTTAAGTAGTGAGTATCCTCTTTGACGATCTCGTTAGCAATTCTTAGCACAACGTCAGGACGAAGGATATATGCTTGTGGATCATACTTGCTGTCAGAGTCTGCCAACAAGTCTCTTAACATTTGTCCTTGGCCCTTCGCTGTCGCAGTGTTCATTAATCTGCAGTCATAAATCAGCTGCTCCATAGAAATTGTAGGTGTCATGCCCCCTAATAGCCTTACATTTTGCACTGACTCGTTGCTCCATACGTCAGCAACACAAGCGGCAATATTTCCTACTGCACTTAAGTGGGCTACCGCGCTAGTCTTTCCTTCCATAGAAATTGGCGCTCCTGTAATTGCTTTAATATAAACGCCCTCATAGCCGCAATCCTTGTCAGGTCCCTGAGCTCCCGCCTCAAATGCTACTAAGCCTCTAACGGCTGACATAACTCGATCGATAGCGGAGAAAGCTTTTGGCACATAGCCCTTGTCAGCCAGTACCATGGCAGTATTAGCAAAGCCACAAGCTGTATCACCTGCAGGGATGCTGTTAGTTCTATCAGCAATAGCGCCAATTTCTGTCCATAGCTTGGTCATATCCTTGCAAGCCAAAACCCCTAGGCCAAATAGCACCTTTCTAATATCACCATACATTAAGCCTTCATCATGAACGTCCTTACCACCGATTGATTCTATCGATAGGAAGTCAGCTCCCGCTAGAGCACCCTCCTCAAAGGATACCATGATCTTATCCCAGTATTCCCCTTTCCACATATGAGGTGAATTCTGATCCTCCCGAATGTCTACCGGTGTTAACCGCAGCGCTCCTTTTAGTCCGTATTCCTCCTGAAACTTATCCATAACCTCTCTTACTACTCTAGTAATTTCGATACTCCACTTGGGATTGTAGGTAGTAGGCGGCAGCATTTCCAGCTCTACCATATAACCAGGCGCTTTTAATTCATAGGCCCGCTTGCAGGCATCCTCCACAATTTCCTTGTACTGCTTTAATACCTTAGGCATTGTTTCTTCAGTAATCTGACTGGTAGGCAAGGTGAAGTTAAGCTCTGGGATGATTGTACCGCCACCAATTACTAAGCCATTTTTAGTTGTTACAGGATGTAACGCTTTTCCATAGATAAAGCTGTCTAAATCTTTGTAGCTAACTTCCTTAAAGGATTTTTTCAACATTTTTAGCTCCCCCTTATATTGGTTTTCCTGCAGTTCCAATATTCAGAGGGAGTTCGGATTCCCTCTGAATTGAACTGCTACAAAATTCCTTTGGCTTGAGTCTGATACTATCAGAAATACTTTTGTTTTTCATTGGATTCATTTTCGAATTTAGGTAGATTATTGCCTAACAGAAAAGTCTAAATATTTTACCATTTTCGAAAAATACTACACAAAAAAAGACACCTCCTTTTGGAAGCGCCTATTCTTATCACCTATTTCAGCTTACACCAACTAAATTTTTTACCAGCTCCACTGCTTCAAAGACATCGTCAGCATAGCCGTCAGCACCTACTGCCTCAGCAAATTCCTTGGTGACCGGTGCTCCACCAATAATCACCTTCACCTGGCTGCGGATATCCTGCTCCTCCAGCAGGGCAATATTGGTCTGAATCTCTGCCATGGTGGTAGTCAACAGGGCTGACATTCCTACCACTTCTGGCCGGTACTCCTGGATAGCCTCTAGGAATTTTTCTGCCGGGACATCGATACCGATATCAATCACATTAAAGCCCGCACCTTTTAGCATCATCCCGATATAATTCTTGCCAATATCGTGGAGGTCCCCTGCCACAGTGCCTAGGATAATAGTAATATTATACTTCCTGTCACTATTGGAAAGATATGGCCTCAGGACATAGAGCCCCGCATGCATGGCTCGAGAAGCCATTAGTATATCAGGTACAAATATTTCATCCTGGCGGTAGCGCCAGCCTACCACCTCGATGGCTGCCACCAAGCTTTTTTGGAGAATGACCTCCGGGGTATAACCTTTCTCTAAGGCCTTTTCTGTCAAATCCTTAACCTGTTGAGCCTCTCCCTCAATTAGTCGATCGTATATTTCCTCTAACAAGTTCTGCTGCATTTTCCGTCCCCCTTGTTATTGAAGCGATTTCTTAAAGCGCCTTTTGCTTAAACTTAGTAGGTGTGATTCCTTCCTTTTTCTTAAACACTTTGGTAAAATAGCTGGGGTCGTTATAGCCTAGCTTCTCCGAAACCTCCACCACGTTGTACTTAGGATCCCGCAACAGCTTCTTGGCCGCTTCCATCTTGACAGATGTGAAATAGTCCATGACGGTACAGCCCATTTCCTGTTTAAAAACATGGCTCAGGTAATAGGGGCTTAAGTAAACCTGACTTGCTATCTCCTCTAAGGAGGGGTTTTGCTGATAATTGTCCCGAATATATTTAGTAACCTGATCAACGACCTGCCGATTCTTGACGTTATTCCCCTTTTTCACCTGGCCAATATACTTCTCTACCACCCTCAGCACCCACTGACAGACCTCATCCATTTCCGCTAAGCCTGACAGCTGGTCGATGTACTGGTTATTCAGCTCTAGCACCTTATCACCGTCAGCCCCTGCTTCTACCGATGCCCGGGACATGAGGATTACCAGCTCCATGATTCTGGCTTTAATGAGGGGCACCTTGGCTGCACCTTTCACTACAATTTCTGCCAGGAGCTCCTCCAGCAATTCCTTGGCACCCTCTACATCTCCTAGGCGCACCTTCCCCATCAGCTCTTTTTCCTTCTCCAGGGAGTAACCTACATTATCCTCAATGCCGCTCAAGGTGGCCTCTAGGAACTTCCGGGCCTGGATTTCTTCCCCTAATCGAGCCTGCTGCTCCGCTATTTCCTGACGCTGTCTTAAGCTAGTGATCCCGGTAGCCATAATGTGGTTGGCCACCACAAACAAGAGGTCTGAGGCCGCCTGTACTCTCTTGCTGGAAACTACCTCCAACCCCTTGGCCGCCTGGATAATGCTGTCGATGTCAATCCCTATGCCCTTATTCATTTCCTGGATCTCTGTCCAGAAGAAATCCTCAGGCTCCCACATCAGTACTTGCCCGCATATAATAGAGCCTAAGTGTTTGCCATCAATGACAATGGGAGCAGCAAAGGCCACTAGCCCAGAATGGCATCGAAAAATATAGGGTTTGCCGAATTTAGCGGCGTGATGACCTGCCCGAGCATAGGAGCCTTGGCATTTTTCCAGTCCCTTGGCGTGCTTGCAGATAATTTCGCAAAATTTGCTTTCCCCAGCAAAATCGCCATAGCTAAGGACCGGCTTTCCAGCCACATCCACCAAAATTGCCCTTAGTCCCGTGCAAATAGTAAAGGTTTTGAGGATTTTGTCCAGCACCTCCCGATCCACCAGTTGTTCTAGGCTATTTGCCTCCACTCTTTCCACCCCCGTATCATCTGACTAACCTGCTAGCTCTTTGTTAAAATCAGTAATTACCGTACTTTGCTGCCGTTTGATATAGATGTCTTACCTTCTCCAGTGGTAATCCTTTGCTGATAGCACCACAGGTGCCAAAAATGTACCTGCCACCAGGTTTTGCTGCCGATAAAGTCTCCTGAACCCCTGCTGCTATTTCCTCCAGGGTCCCCAATGGGATCAGCACATCTAAGTCCATGTTGCCCATCAGGCAAAGCTGGTGGCCGTATTTCTCTTTAATAGCTTTAATATTCATACCGGCGGTTGGTTGCAGGGAGTGGACCCCATCAAAGCCCATCTCTACGATATCTGGCAGGATTTGATTAATATTGCCGTCAGCATGGAAAAATACCGGGACTCCTGCGGCTTTGATCTGACGAACCATTTCCCTGGTATGGGGGAACAGAATCTCCCGCATTATATCTGGGGCAAAGTAGGTTCCTTGATTAAAGGCCACATCATCGCCGATAATGATGCCATCTGCCCCGGCTTTAATAAGCTCCAAGGCCACCTCTGTATTGAGGGCCGCAAATTTGCCAAATACTTTGCTAAGCTCCTGCTGCTTTGATCTAGTCATAGCTAGTATTTCCATAAAGTCAAAGTAGAATGTGGCATGCTGAAAGCCACCGTTTACTACACCAAAGACGAAATAATCAGTTTTTTTAGACCAAGCTGAGACTACCTCGGTGTCAAGCTTTGCCACCGCTAGCTGGTCTATTTCTGCTAAAGATACTTCATTAAGCTTTAATGATGGCATGATAGAAATCAGGTCTATGTCCAAATCCCTTAGCACCTGCTCCCAAGCTGCCAGCTCCAGCTGACCATTTGCTAAAACTGCCTCTCTACAATCGTATTGCAGTACTTTTTCTAGATACTCTTCGATAAACTCTCGATCTACCAACAGCTCACCCTTTGGCACCCGATCAATTGCTTCTCCATTAATTGCTTTTTTTACCCGTTCCCGTTGTTTCATCCCTACGCCACCTACCAGTCCATCTGACTATTTTTTCCTACCGTTATCTTATCATAAGAAAATTACCATGTCCTTGGGAAATGTTGCTCCTCTAGGTATTTTTTTGCTCTACTTAGTATAATTTTGTGCTAGACTAAATTGTCTCATTTTTTTCTGAACGTGTCAAACTAGTCTGTGGCTAAGAGATTTTCATGGCAAAGCGCTCACTAAGAGCTCCAGCTTTGAAATTTCTAAGCTCGTTTTGAGAAACTCCAAAACTCAC
>JAWSUQ010000018.1:0-16043 GCA_033549265.1 Bacillota bacterium | reverse complement strand
CTGTGACGTCCTGCAATGAATAGGAGGGGCGCTTTCTCGCCACTGCTCCGATAACCGTTCTGCGGGCGACCCAAAGTCGATCTACTTCTGTTATAGATTGTGCAACTTTAAACTCCTTAGCATTATCCTTTAAACATACTTCTTTGATAATGTTAACCTGTCCATCCAGCTCAGAGGAGAACCCATCTACTTCAATTAACAGCAGGGCGCCAGCTGAACGATCTAATCCAATTCCCGTAAAATCTTCAGCACAGTTAATAAGCAGATTATCCATGAGCTCTAAGGTAGTAGGAATTATACCCTGGCCAATTATATGGGCCACTGCAGTGCTGGCATCCTTTACATTATTGAAGGTGCAAAGCATAGTCTTTTTGGTTGGAGAATTTTTTCTTATTTTTAAGAAAAATTTTGTAAATACTCCCAAGATGCCTTCAGAACCAACCATTAGCTTCACAAGGTCAAGGGGATCAGGGTTTTCTACATGCTTGCTGCCAATAGTTACTATTTCCCCGTTGTTTAATACCATTTCCATGCCTAACACATAATCTCTAGTAACACCATACTTAAGGCATCTAGGCCCACCAGAGCACTCTCCCACATTACCACCAATGGTGCAGGCTTTCATACTGGCCGGATCAGGTGGGTAGTAGTAGCCATGGGGTGTCAGCATTTCTTGTAAATCAGCATTAATCACACCAGGCTCCACAGTAACTACTAAGTTTTTAAAATCAACTTCTAGTACCTGATTCATCCGGGTTAACACTAAGGCAATACCACCTTTGTCAGGGACAGTACCACCACTTAAGTTAGTTCCAGCACCTCTAGGGTTAACAGGTATTCCTTGTTGATAGGCATAGGTCATTATTTTCGAAACCTGCTCTGTGCTCCGTGGAAATATAACCACATCAGGATTGCCCTTTAACAAAGTGGCATCGTATTCATACACTAACAATTCTTCTGGTGTGGTGCAAATATTAGCCTCCCCTACAATACTACGCATATAACTTATCTGATTCTGATTCAATATAAGCACCTCCTTCGTTAGGCTTTGCGAAGAATGAAACCTTGTTAGGATCAAATAAATTAAGTAACCGTTCATAAATAGCATTTAAGCCGGGAGATATAAAGCTATCATTGTTTAATATTACTCCGCCATTGCTGTTGATAGCAGTGGTGACTTCAACGAGCCATTCTTGAGGATCTTGATAATTTAGATTCTCTGTAGAAATAAACATTCCCGTCGCGGTTGTTCCATTAATTAAGCAAGCTGGAAAGGGAGTATTGCGCTTTTCTAGCTGTACTAAAAGCTGCTGTAATTCTGTTACATTACAGCTAAAATTCACTTTACTAGAGGCGGTAAGCAATGTCTTGCAAATTACTGCGCTGAACTCTAGCCAGAATTGATTAATATCCTCTGAGGAAGAAATAATAATGCTATTAGCCTTACAATAATTTTTAACAATTTCCTTATATTTTTCTAATTGCTCGGGGAGAGACGCCTTGAAACCATCAAACTCTGCTATAACCAAGGGTTGGTTTGGAAGTTCAACAACTTCAGAAATGGGATATATATGCTCTGAGACTACCTGTAGCTTAGCCGGTATACTTCCTGACAACGTAAGATTGGTAGTTGCTTCAATTGCTGACTGAAGGTTATCAAAAGGAGTAATTACCAAGACTTTGGTTTCTGGTAAAGGTAATAAGCGCAGCACAAGCTTTGTAATAATTGCCAGCCTTTCCTTAGAGCCTTGAAGTAGGCCTATAATATCTAAGCCTGATACATTTTTTATATTTTTTCCACCTAACGAAACAATGGTACCATCATATGTGACGGCTTCTAACCCTAGCACGTATTCTCTAAAGGAGCCATACTTGCCTTTGCTAAAAGCGGGGAATCCATGAAGCACATTATAACCTAAGGTGGTAAAGGCGCTTGTGTAATTATCTAGCGGAAATAAAAAGCCTTCTTTAGCTATTAAATTTTGAAAATGATGAAAATTAATTCCTGCTTCTATTGAAACAGTCAAATTTTCACGGTCTAATTCCAGCAATCCATTCATGTTTGATAAATCTAAGATAATTGCATTAGATCTAATTTGGCTAAGGATATGTTTATTTAGTGAAAGATTATCCTTTAAAATAATATTCGTATTTTCCTCGTTTGCTTTTTTAATAATAGCTTGTAAGCTGGCAATATCAGCAGGAGCTATTATTTGGTTTTCTTCCATTAGGTCACCTCCAAATATTTTTAATATTAAGTGTGTAATACTACAAAAATTATATAACAATTCAGAATTATTTGAAAGGTACATGGGCTACAAATATATAGTAAATATTATCGTGTATTTTTGTGCATCAGTAATAAAAAAGCTTGCCAAACAAGTTTGACAAGCTAATACAAATACAAATAGTTAATTATTAAACTGTAGAATCATGCACTACTTTAAACCAGCGTAGTCTTAATGTATTTAAAACTACAGATATTGAGCTAAAGGCCATGGCTGCTGCGGCGATCATCGGGTTCAAAATAATGCCAAAGAACGGGTAGAGAATGCCTGCTGCCACCGGAATTAACACGATGTTGTAGAAGAAAGCCCAGAATAAGTTTTGCCAAATCATTCTCATGGTGGCTTTAGATAGCTTAATGGCGGTAGGAACACCTAATAAATCGCCAGATATTAAGGTAATATCAGATGCCTCCATAGCAACATCAGTACCTGTACCAATTGCTATTCCAACATTGGCCTGAGCTAATGCAGGAGCATCATTGATTCCATCGCCCACCATGCCAACTATTTTTCCTTCATTTTGCAGTTTCTTTACCTCTTCTGCCTTGTGTTCAGGTAGTACCTCCGCTAATACCTTAGTGATGCCAACCTGCTTTGCAATAGCAGCAGCTGTTTTAGCATTGTCCCCTGTCAGCATAATTACCTCTAAGCCTAACTTGGAAAGCTCTCTGATAGCAGCTATAGAAGTAGGTTTAACTGTATCGGCAGCAGCAATTATACCAGCTGCCTTATTATCGATTGCAATAAACATAGGTGTTTTACCCTGATCTGCTAATATATCAGCATTATCAACAAGTTTGTCAGATAAAGTAATAGCTCTTGCTGTCATTAACTTTTTATTGCCAACTAGAATTTCTTTGGAATCTACAACTGCTACAAGTCCATGACCAGGAATAGCTTCAAAGCTTGAAGGCTCAACCAGTGTTAAGCCTTTTGCCCGGGCACCCCGAACGATTGCTTCCCCTAAAGGGTGCTCTGAAGCAGTTTCAACAGATGCTACCAATGCAAGGACATTATCTTGATTAAATTCTTCTGTGACGATTAAGTCCGTAAGTGATGGCTCTCCCACAGTGATAGTACCGGTTTTGTCTAATACAATTGCGTTAAGCTTATATGCAGTCTCTAGTGATTCAGCACCTTTAATGAGGATGCCATTTTCGGCTCCCTTTCCTGTTCCAACCATAATTGCTGTAGGTGTTGCCAACCCTAGCGCACAAGGGCAGGCTATGATTAAAACTGCAATAAAGATAGTTAGGGCAAAGATCAGCGATGGTTCTGGACCAAAGACCCACCACAAGAAGGCGCTAACTAAAGCTGTAATTACTACAGCTGGCACAAAGTAGGAGGATATGACATCAACCAACTTTTGAATAGGTGCTTTCGAACCTTGAGCTTCCTCCACTAACTGAATAATCTGTGCAAGCATTGTATCTTTACCTACTTTGGTAGCCTTGAACTTAAAGCTTCCCGTTTTATTAATTGTGGCACCTATTACCTCATGCCCCTCACTTTTCTCAATCGGTATACTTTCTCCTGTTAGCATTGATTCGTCCAACGTAGATTTGCCACTAATTATTATGCCATCTACTGGTACTTTTTCGCCTGGACGGACTAAGATCAGGTCATCAACTTCCACATCTTCTATTGGAATATCTATTTCCTGCTCACCTCTCACCACCCGAGCAGTTTTTGCTTGCATGCCAATAAGCTTTCTGATAGCCTCTGAAGTTTTACCTCTAGCTCTAGCCTCCAGTAAACGACCTAGAATTATTAAGGTAGTAATCACTGTGGCCACATCATAATAAAGTTGATAAGGGAAGCCTAAGTTAGTTAAAAATTCCGGAAACAGTGACATAGCTGCACTATAACCCCAAGCTGAAGTAGTACCCATGGCTACCAATACGTTCATGTCACTAGTCTTATGGGAAAGAGCAGCATAGGCGCCTTTGTAAAAACGCCAGCCAGAGAAAAACTGAACTGGTGTGGTTAAGGCTAATAATGTGAGGGGGTTTACTAAAATAGCAGGAACCCAGCCTCCCCAGCCGTGATACATTTCCGGCAAACTTCCTATTAACACTACGGTAGTTAACACAGCTGCTAATAAAAAGTCTAAAGAAAGTCGCCGCATTTCATCTTTACGTCTTTGCTCTTCTCTGTCCTCAGAACTTTCTCTTTCAACATTAGCTACCTCATAGCCTAAATCCTTAATTTTTTGCTTTATTGCTGTGAGACTTATATTTCCTTTGTCATAATCTACAGCGGCCTTTTCGGTGGCTAAGTTTACGGAAACGTTTATAACCCCATCAAGCTCCTTAATTCCTTGTTCTACCCTCCGTACGCAAGAAGCACAGCTCATACCAATTATGGGGATACTTGCCCGTTCAAGTTCTGCTAGATTAGCCTCGTATCCTAGAGATTTAATTAATTTTATAAGCTCTGGAGGAGATACTTTAGCTGAATCGAAGCTAATAGCTGCTTTTTCAGTAGCTAAATTGACATTAGCATCAATTACTCCGGAATGTTCCTTTAAGCTTCTTTCTACTTTACCCACACAGGAAGCACAGGACATACCAGAAATTTTTATAAAAATTTGACTTCCAGATATTTTGCCTCTTTTTATTGCGTTCTCCATAAATCACCACTCCTTTCTAATACCCCTTAGGGGTATAATGCCTGTGCTTTTATTATATTACTTTCCATTCTTTTGTCAATATATCTATCTCAAGAATATAAATAAATTAAGAAAACTAATTATTTAGCTTATTCGAGGTGAATTTTTATGAGATATCATTTTGTAGGAATTGGTGGACAAGGAATGAACCCAATTGCCCAATTTCTAAAGGTGCAAGGGGATCATGTAAGTGGTTCAGATAGATACTACGATAGAAAACAGCATATAGATCTATTTCAGCATCTATATAACATGGGAATAAAGCTTTTCCCACAAAATGGGGAAGCCTTTGTTGAAAGAATTGATAAAGTTGTAATATCAAGTGCCATTGAAAGTGATAATATGGATGTAATGGAAGCGAATAAAGCACAAATCCCCATTATCAAGAGAGCTGAGCTACTGGCGGAAATATTTAATAACAGCAAAGGCATAGCTATAGGCGGCACCAGCGGTAAAACTTCTGTTACTGGAATGGTAGCTACGGTTTTGCAAGAAGCAGGTCTGAGCCCAACTGCATTTATAGGGGGGGAATTAATAGAAAAATATCAAGAAGAATATACAGGTAATCTTTTAATAGGCCAAAGCGATATTATATGTATCGAAGCAGACGAAAGTGACGGTTCTATAATTCATTATAAACCTCATATAGGTATAATAACAAATATTAGCAAAGATCATCATGAGGTTAATCATTTATTAAGCCTATTTCAACAATTTGTTAATAACATCAGGCATACCTTGATAATAAACGGAAGGTGCCCTAATTGTGCAAAGCTAGAAATTCCAGAGTATCTAAACGTAATCCGGTTTGGGTTGGAGGAGGGTTGTGACATTGATGCTAAAAATATAATCTGTAATGCAGGTGGAATGGAATTTTCAGTTGCTGGTGAAAAATTTACGGTGAAGCAGTTAGGTAAACATAATATAGAAAACGCATTAGCTGCTACTGCCGTAGGTATGGTCTTTAAGAAAAAGCTACCTGATATAGCCAAGGGGCTTAGTAAATACAAGGGTATTAAAAGGCGCTTAGAGCACATAGGCACAACTAAAGGAGTTGCATTTTATGATGACTATGCCCATAATCCAAGCAAAATTAAAGCTAGCATCAATTCCTTGCAGCAGCTATATCAAAGGCTTGTGGTAGTGCATCAATGTCACGGTTTTCAACCAACTAAATTTATGTGGAACGACCTGGTGGAAACCTTTGTTACAAATTGTAGGGAAGATGATGTAATAGTTTTAACTAAAATTTTCGATGCAGGTGGAAGTGCAATTAGAAACATCTCTGCTGAAAGCATGGTAGCTGAATTAAAGAATAAGGGGTTAAAGTCATTTTATCTACCAGAGAGGGCTGAAATTCAGCAGTTTGTAACAGGGTTTATCCAAGCAGGAGACGCAGTAATAGTGATGGGGGCAAGAGATGAATCTTTGAGCAAATTGGTAATGGATATGCAAAAGTCATACTAATCAAAAAATTAACTATCATATGAGCAGGAATGGAAAAGAGTAAGTAGAATATTATTTTGTAATAGTCACAGAAATCAAGGGGGAATAGAAGTGGAAAAAAACATAGTAAAGTTTACTAACCAACAAAAAACTGCTGAAGTTAATTCAGGCACTACTATAGCTGAGGCTGCTAGAATGGCTGGACTAAAGTTAGATTTAGTTTGTGGGGGTACTGGCAAATGCGGTAAATGTGCAGTAGTGGTCATTACTGACAGTGGGCAGAAGAAAGTACTAGCATGTCAAGCAAAAATTACTGAATCTATGGAAATAATTCTACCGGATGAATTGATTGCGGCAGAAATAGTTATTTTAACAGGTACCGATTTGGAAGAAGTAATAAAAAAACCAGCCGTCCAAAAGGTATTTATCCCTAAGAGAGCTGTTCCAGAGCCAGAGTGCTCGGGAGACTGGCAGCGACTAACCCAGTACCTAGGAGAATCAGCACCAAAAGAGGTTGAACTTTCACTTTTGCGTAGACTGCCAAGCTTAATGCGTAACCGTAAGCTAACTGGTATTACGCTAGTACAATCTACTGAAAAATTACTTTCAATTGAAGAGGAGGATACTACTGACAGTCTCTATGGAATGGCAATAGATATTGGAACTACTTCTGTTGCCGGCTACTTATATGATTTAAACTCTGGAGAGAAGGTAGCTATCAGCTCTGCCTTAAATGGGCAAGTGGCTGAAGGAGCTGATGTAATGAGTAGAATTATGGCAGCTTCTACTCAAGACGGCCTTGAGCGGCTTCAACAGTTAATAGTCAATACAATAAATGATGTTATAGAAAATGCTGCCATTAAGGCAGATATCAAATCGATGGATATATACCAATTAGTATTAGTGGGAAATACAACTATGCAGCATTTGTTTTTCGCCTTAACCCCTGAATACCTTGGCAGGTCACCTTTTACAGCTGTAAATCAGGGAGAGATTACTATTAAGTCAAGTGAAGCAGGCATAAATATTAATCCTGAAGGATTAGTGACATTTCTGCCGCTGATAGGTGGGTTTGTGGGAGCAGATACAACGGGGGTTGTGTTGGCTACTGGAATGTACCAACATGACAAATACCGGTTGATGATTGACATAGGGACAAATGGGGAAATTGTATTGGGTAATAAGGACAAGATGCTTGCTTGCTCAACTGCTGCGGGACCTGCCCTAGAAGGCGCAGGAATAGGCTTTGGCATGAGGGGGACAGATGGAGCTATTGAACGGGTAGAGATAAATGATGCTGGAGTAAAGCTAAAAGTTATAGGCAATACAAAGGTAAAAGGTATCTGTGGTTCAGGGCTCGTAGACCTGGCGGCAGAGCTTTTGCGAGTAAACATTATAGATGAGAAAGGCAAGCTTCTCTCTGCCGAGGAGTTTTTACAATTTGGCAGTGAAGCATTAGCTAGTAGACTAAAGGAAGTTGATGGAAAGAGAGTCTTTGTTATTGCTTCTGGCCAAGAGACCGACTCTGGTAATGATGTTTATCTGTCTCAAGGAGATATTCGTTCATTGCAATTAGCTAAAGGGGCGATTTTTACAGGTTGTATGATATTACTTGAGGAATATGGCATTAAGGGAGAGGATTTGGAAGAAATAATGCTAGCAGGTGCTTTTGGCAACTATATTGATGTTAAAAATGCCCAAGCGATTGGATTGCTGCCTGACTTTATTGGAGTTCCAGTGAGACCTGTTGGCAACGGTGCAGGAGGAGGAGCGCAGCTGGCGTTACTTTCTGAGGATATTAGAAAAATTGCGAGGGATATGATAGGCAGTATTGATCATGTTGAGCTAGCCACTCATCGAGAATTCCAAGATAGGTTTATCATGTCACTAGGCTTTGATATAACGCATAATTAACATAAAGCCCACTTCCGGTGGGCTTTAATCGTATGTTAACTACTAATCAATTAGTGTTGGAAAGGGTGGAGGAAATGAAATATAGAAGACTGGGGCGAACTGGTTGGCGGGTATCAGTAATAGGGATGGGGGGCATTCCTATCCAACGAGTAGATAGACAAGAAGCTAGCGAAATTATTAGAGAGGCCTTAGTGCACCAAATTAATTTTTTTGACAGCGCTAGAGGTTATACAGATAGCGAAGAAAAGTTTGGTAGAATATTAAGTAATGAAAATAGAGAAAAATATATTATGGCCACTAAATGCAGAGGCTTTTCTAAAGAAGAGATGGAAAAAGAAATCAATACAAGCTTGCAGCAGCTAAGGGTAGACCAAATTGATCTCTATCAGCTACATAATGTCAGAGACATGCAATTGCTTAAATATATAATGAGTGATGACGGTGCTATTGTTGCCTTAAAGGAAGCAAAACAAGCTGGAAAAATAAAAGAGTTTGGAATTACTGGACATATAATACCGGTTTTATTAGAGGCTATTCAAACTGGTGAATTTGCTACTGTACAGTTCCCCTTTAATGCTATTGAGACTAGTGCGGCAGAAAGTTTGATGAAGCTGGCTACAGACCTTGATGTGGGAATGATTTGCATGAAACCTCTGGCGGGTGGAGCATTAGCAAATGGAGAACTAGCATTAAAGTTCATTCTAGATTATCCAGTCTCCACCGTTATACCAGGAATGGACAAGAAGGAACAGGTGCAGGCAAATGCTCAGGTAGGCAATAGCCTTTCACAACTAACTGAAAGTGAAATGAACATCTTGCAGAATGAGATAAATTCTATCGGAAATATTTTTTGTCGCCGGTGTGACTACTGTCGTCCATGCCCTCAAGGAATCGATATTTCGGGAACCTTCACTCTTGATAGCTACTGGACAAGGTACGGTTTAAAGGAATGGGCCGTAAATAGATACAGAAAGCTAGAGATTAATGCCGGAGCTTGTATAAGGTGTGGGAAATGCCAAACTAAGTGTCCATATGACCTACCTATAATCGATATGCTAGCTAGATGTCATGAGAATATGAATTGAGATAATTTTATTTTAACTTGTTAATTTAGAGGTTTTTACATTGTGAAAATAGAAAAAGAGTCAGTGTAAAATAGACAATCTTTAAGGAGGATTTCGATGTCAAAGATAAGAGTTGCAGTAGTTGGATATGGGAATATAGGCAAATTTTCAGTGGAAGCTGTTAATTCTGCACCAGATATGGAATTAGCTGGGGTCGTTCGCAGAAGTGTTCCAGCCATTTTGCCGCCTGAACTTGCTGGAGTACCTGTTGTAGATTCAATTGATAAGCTAGAAAATGTAGATGTAGCGCTGTTATGTTCCCCAACTCGCTCAGTGCCTGAGCAAGGCGTAGCTACATTGGCAAAAGGAATAAACACAGTTGATAGCTATGATATTCACGAGGGTATAGTTGATCTCAGAAGAAAATTTACAGAAGTTGCCCAAACTAGTGGTGCAGTAGCGGTAATCTCAGCTGGCTGGGATCCAGGTACTGACTCAATGGTAAGAAGTATGTTTGAGTTTATGGCGCCTAAGGGACTTACTTATACTAATTTCGGCCCTGGTATGAGTATGGGTCACTCCACTGCAGTTAAGGCTATTGGTGGAGTTAAAGATGCATTATCAGTAACTGTACCCACTGGGACAGGTATTCATAGAAGAATGGTTTATGTGGAGCTAGAAGCTGGAGCAGATTTTGCTACTGTTGAGAAGACTATAAAGAGTGATGCTTATTTTATCAACGATGAGACCAAGGTTACTCAAGTTGATGACGTTAATCAAGTGATCGACATGGGTCATGGTGTTTTAATGGAGCGGAAAGGTGTGTCTGGTGGAACCCATAACCAGCTGCTAAGCTTTGAAATGCGTATTAACAATCCTGCATTAACGGCTCAGGTAATGGTAGCTTCAGCTAGAGCCACATTTAAGCAGCAGCCAGGAGCCTATACTATGATTGAGATTCCTATCATAGATTATATCTATGGGGATAAGGAAGAGTTAATCGCCAAGCTGGTATAACTAAAATAAGTAGTATTTAGAACTAAAAAGACAGCATCTGCTGTCTTTTTTATTTTCCAAATACAATATTAGATCCATACAGGTTTTAGCAGCCGTTTCATAATTATTTACTTTTAATTGCAGGAATGAACAAGTTTAATTAGAATGTATAGTGATAGAATTGGATGACAATAGATATGAGGTGAGACTTAATGGTTAACAATGAAATAAAAATAAGAGTGGGTGTCTCCGCAAGACACATCCATTTACAAGAGGGAGACGTAGAAATTCTCTTTGGACCAGATTATCAACTAACTCCCAACATTCCCTTAATAGAAATAAACAGCTATGTTGTTCAGGAAAGAGTTAAGCTAGTGGGACCTAAGGGCGAGTTTCCTAAAGTTGCTATAATTATTCCCCATCGCCCTAAAAGACAGATTGAACTTAGTAAATCCGATGCGTTTGCTTTAGGAATTAAACCGCCTATAAATGAGTCGGGAGACCATACAAATGCTGCTGAACTATTGGTAGTTGGTCCTAAGGGAAGCTTAACCTGTACAGGTGTAATAATCCCCCAGCGGCATATTCACTTGTGCGGGAAAGATGCAAAAGCATTAAATGTACAGGCGGGAGATTATGTAGAGGTCACTTTTAAGGGTACTAGGGAGACTATTTTTCCAAAAGTAAAGGCAAAAGAAATTAATGAACAACTTGATGTTAGTGAACTGCATATTGATACCGATGAGGCTAATGCAGTAGATGTAACAAATGGAGATATGTGTATTGTACGGAAAGTAGATTAAGGAAAAAAGTGCACCACAAATATTAGACACTAAGCTAATATTTGCTGGTGCACTTTTTAATTGAAGATCTTCTAATTATAAACCGCAAAATAAGCAAATAGGTAGGAAGCAGGAGCAGTTAAGTAGAATATTATAATACATAGTAAAGTCATAGAGCTTCTAATTATATGTGTTATATGTGAATAAGTTGGGAGAGGGAGGAGAAAACTTTGGCAATACAAAAGTTAACTGCTTCGATGTTAAGGTACAACTGCGATCCAGATGTTTTTAACTTCGAAAATACAGCTGAGATGGAGCCTATTGAGGGTATTATTGGACAAGAAAGAGCTACAAAAGCGTTAGAGTTTGGCCTGAGAGTTAAGAGTAAAGCTTATAATATTTTTGTTGCAGGTATCACTGGTACAGGGAAGACTAGTTATATTACTTCAGTAATAAAAGGATTAGCCGTGAAAGGCTCAGTGGCAGATGATTGGTGTTATATATATAATTTTAAAGACCCTGACAGTCCTATAAGTGTTAGCCTGCCTGCGGGCATGGGGGAAATATTCGTTAAGGACATGGAGAAGTTTATTAATGGGCTGCAGCGGGAGATTCCTTTATTTTTTTCTGGTGAAGATTATCAGCTCCAGGCTAATCAACTGCTAAGTAAATATCATGACAAGGTCAATGAAATATTAAATCTATTTGAAAAGCAGGCAAAAGAAAAAGGGGTAATACTGCGTAAAACTGATAAAGGCCTGGCTGTTATTCCATTAATTAATGGGAAACCTATTGATGAGCAAGAGGGCCTAGAGCTAGATGAGGCGGCTACAAAGGAAATGCAACAACGAATAGATGAAGTGCAACAAGAGCTTGAACGGGTAACTAGACAAATTAGGGAACTGGACAAAGAACAGGAGCAGCAGCTTGAGCAATTGGAGCGAGAGCTTGCTTTGAACATTATTACCCCTGAATTAGATAAGTTATCAACAAAGTATTATTCTCTCTCAAAAATAATCAGCTATTTAAATCAGGTCAAAGAAGATTTATTAAACAATTTAGATATGTTTAAAATTATCTCTAAGAAGAAGGAAGCAAATCAAGATGCTAAAGGTAGCGGCACAACGGGTAAGGCAATACAAAATTTTATCAGCAGGTATGCTGTTAATTTGTTTGTTAATCATTCCTTAAGCAAAGGTGCACCAGTGGAATCAGAGAGTAATCCTACCTACTATAATTTATTTGGTAAGATTGAAGGGAAGCCTTATTTGAATAGTATTGTCTCGGATTTTAGTACGGTTAAAAGTGGAGCAGTCCATAGAGCAAATGGAGGCTATTTGATTATCCAGGCTGCTGACTTGTTAAAGGATCCTGTTGCTTGGGATGCTCTCAAGCGAACAATTCAAAATAGTAAAGCTGTGATTGAAAATATTGGTGAGCAGTATAAGGCAATTCCATCAACTACTGTTAAACCAGAGCCAATACCTCTATCAGTAAAGGTTATTTTAATTGGTAGTCCGACAATCTATAATGCTCTTTATAATTACGATGAGGATTTTCAAAAGCTCTTTAAAATTAAGGTGCAGTTTGATACTGTAATGGAGCTAAAAGATAAGAGTCTTCATATGTACGCCCAGTTTATTAGTTCTGTTTGTCGAAGGGAAAATCTGCTGCATTTTCATAGGTCAGCTGTGGCGAAGGTGATAGAGGCAAGTTTAAGGCTGGCAGAGCACCAAAAGGAGCTCTCTACCAGATTTAATCACGTAGTGGAGTTAATATATGAATCTGTGGCTTGGGCGGAAATGGAAGGTAGCCATCTGGTATTAGATAAACATGTCCAAAAGACATTGTTGGAAAAGATAAATAGAGCCAATCTTCTAGAGGATAAAGTTCATGACAAAATACTAAGTAATAATATCCTGATAGCAACAGAAGGTAGTGGAGTTGGACAGATTAATGGATTGACTGTTTATAATATGGGAGATCACACCTTTGGAATGCCAGCTAGGATAACAGCTAGATGCTATATAGGAGAAAAGGGTATTATTAATATTGAAAGAGAAGCTAAAATGTCAGGAAGCATCCATGACAAAGGAGTATTGATTTTGCAAGGCTATTTAGGTGGCCAGTATGCATTGGATAAACCTCTGAGTTTATCTGCAAGCATTTGTTTTGAACAAAGCTATGGCGGTGTAGACGGTGACAGTGCATCATGTGCTGAACTGGTGGCAATAATTTCTAGTCTTAGTGGTGTTCCTATTAAGCAGAATATAGCTATTACCGGTTCTATGAACCAAATGGGAGATGTACAGCCAATTGGCGGAGTGAATCAAAAGATTGAAGGATTTTTCCGATTATGCAAAGAAAAAGGTTTTAAAGGAGATTATGCAGTTATAATTCCTATTCAGAACCAGCCAAACCTAATGCTAAATGAGGAAGTAGTTGAAGCTGTCGGCAAAGGGCAATTTAATATCTATGCTATTAAACATATTGACGAGGCTATAGAGCTTCTGACTGGTATGAAGGCTAAAGATATTCATGTTAAGGTTAATGAGCGGCTGGTAAGAATGAATACCGAAAATATAAAATTAAAAACCATATAAAGTGAGCAGTAATCAGAGAAGAGGCAACTCTTCTTTTTTTTAATAAAAGAACTATTGACTAAAAAGCAAATGAATGATATATTAATACCAACTAATCCTATCAAATAAATCGGATATAAGGAGGGACTAGGAATGGCTAATCTAAAAGAGAAGAATAGTAGAAAGAACAATACTTCTCATAATGATTACCAAGATGAGAAGGTGCTAGACCAAATTGCTGCTGCAATAGGACAACTGAAATTTGGCACTGTAACTATTGTGGTGCAGGATTCTAAGGTGGTCCAGATAGATAAAACAGAGAAGGTACGCCTATGTTAAAGGATAAAATAATAAATATAGCTGACCGGAAAACCGGAGGCAAAATAGTCTACTAGTTCATATACTAGCAAAGGGACTAATTGCCACTGGTTTTTTTATTTGTTTATAAGTCTAGCTGTGTTGGCAACTTAATTTTAATATTCAAAGGAGTGAAATAATGAATCAGCTTGATAAGCTAGAGAACAAAAGTATTCACATTTTAAGAGAGGCCTATAGTGAGTTTAAGTCTTTAGGGATGTTATGGTCTATTGGGAAAGACAGTACAGTTTTATTATGGTTAGCAAGAAAAGCGTTTTTTGGCCATGTACCTATACCTTTAATCCATATTGATACCAATTATAAGATACCAGAGATGATTAAATATAGGGATCAATTAGCGCTCGATTGGAATTTAGACATGATATATGGACAGAATACTGAGGCTTTAGATAACAAGTTAACCTTCCCGGATGGTAATGCCACTAGAATTCAATGCTGCCAAAGCTTAAAAACAGAAGCACTAAAGAATACGTTGAATGGTGAGTGGCCTAGATATAGACTTAATCATCAAACTAAAAAATATGAAATAGATCGTAATATTGAGCCTTATACCGGAATTATCGTTGGTGTAAGGGCAGATGAAGAAGGAAGCCGATCTAAAGAAAGATATTTTTCCCCAAGAAATACTAACAATGACTGGGAGCTGGCATCTCAGCCGCCTGAATTTTGGAGTCAATACAAAACGGATTTTGCTCCGGGAACTCATGTGAGAATTCATCCTTTATTAGATTGGACTGAGTTAAATATATGGGAATATATTCAGCGAGAGAATATTCCAACAGTATCGTTATATTATGATCAGGGTAATGGGAAGAGATATCGGTCATTAGGCTGTGGTCCTTGTACAGCACCGGTTGAGTCATCAGCTAAAAATGTGGGGGATATAATTGAGGAATTGAAGACTGGAAAATTTGCTAATATTGCAGAGCGCTCTGGGCGTGAACAGGATAAAGAAGATGGTGGCGGTTTAGAGGACTTGCGCAAACAGGGATATATGTAGGAGGGATTTTTATGTACAGCTTGTTAACAGAGAAAAAGGAAGACATGAATATTGTGATAGTTGGTCATGTGGATCACGGGAAAAGTACAATAATTGGGAGATTGTTAGCCGATACAAATTCCTTACCCCAGGGGAAGCTTGAGCAAGTAAAGGAGAGATGCCGACGTAATTCAAAGCCCTTTGAGTACGCATTTTTACTTGATGCATTAAAGGATGAGCAAGCTCAAGGAATTACAATTGATTCAGCTAGATGTTTTTTTAAATCACAAAAAAGAGACTATATTATTATTGATGCGCCTGGCCATATAGAATTTTTGAAAAACATGGTAACTGGAGCAGCTCGAGCAGAAGCAGCTTTGTTAGTGATTGACGCCCATGAGGGCATCCAGGAAAACTCAAAAAGGCATGGGTTTCTATTGTCGATGCTTGGAATTAAGCAAGTGGCTGTGTTGATAAATAAAGTTGATTTAATAGATTATGACCAACAGAGGTTTAATCAACTGGTATTAGAGTATAGTGATTTTTTAAAGCAAATTGGAATTAAACCTGCTTCTTTTATTCCTGTTAGTGGTCGGGAAGGAGACAATATTGCTGCCAAATCTAGTAATACTGGCTGGTTTAATGGCAAAACTGTCTTAGAAACTTTAGACAATTTCGAAACAGAGAAAACGACAGGTGATTTACCTTTTAGAATGCCTGTGCAAGCGGTATATAAATTTACTAGAGATGGAGATAACAGACGAATTGTGGCTGGAACAATAGAGTCTGGCAATATCCAGATTGGTGATGAGGTTGTATTTTACCCTTCAGGCAAAAAAAGCAGGGTAAAAACTATTGAAGCGTTTAATAGCCCAGCTCAATTACGGGCAACCGCAGGTTACACAACAGGGTTTACGTTGGATGAACAAATATATATTGCAAG
>JAWSUQ010000017.1:569-16444 GCA_033549265.1 Bacillota bacterium | reverse complement strand
ACCCATCAAACAGAAGATAATTTACTTTCCTTAATTGAAATTTCAATAGTTGCTTATGACTTAGAGCAGTCTGCTGAATATCTGAGAAGGCTATCGAAAAAAGTTATTACAACTAATGAAAAAGAACACGTTTTGCCATAGATATCCAGTTTAGATTATTGCAACTTGGAGAAAATAATTAATGAGGGCTTTTTAAAATATTAGGAGGTGGCTTTAATGTCCAAATTTGCTTGTGCTCAATGTGGTAAGCAATCAAGAGTAGCTGAATCCTGCTGTGGTAAGAATATGGCAGCTAAAGGAAGTTTTGCTTGTGCTAGCTGTGGAAAAAGTGCTCGTGAAGCTCAACAATGTTGTAGCAAGGACATGATCCAGGTTTAATCTTAGATATGTGAAAAAGCGATTTATTAGCTTTAGTTTAGCTAACAAATCGCTTTTTTGTATTTAGGCGCTTATATCGATTTTTCGTTGCTTGCTATAGGGCTGAAAAAAGGATTCCACTACTTTTAAGTGTTGATCAAATACGGCCGTGCCTGTATGCATAAAATCTCTTTTCAATAGATATCTAAGATCTAAAAAATCAACAACATAGGTATCATTAACCTCACTAAAAACAAGATGATAGTGAGGGGTAAATTCCTTAAATAGCTTTCCTAGCTTAGAATTTAATGCTGCTTGTAATACCTGACAATGTTTTTTAGTTTTAGCTAGCTTTCGTCTAACTTTAATGGTGGAAGCAAAGCTATTTATTTGCCCAACTATACATTTTTTTTCAGTTTCCACAACAAAATCCCATGTCCATAGCCCCATCATAGATGGCATTACAACTATTCTTTTGAGCTTGCTAACGGCAAATCTTTTCTGAAGACTCTTTTCTACTCGCATCCGTAATCTCAACCTTATCCTCAAGTAAAGGATGAAGCCCAAAATAGCTAAAGCTGATTTTAGCTGGGTATTACCTGGGGCTAATAATACTCCAAAAATCAATAATAGTAAAACTGGATCTGTTATCATCAGTAAATTCCAAGTATATCTTCTATTGCTAAAGGGAGCAAATATTTTTGCCCCATAGGAATTTAAAACATCCAGCAACGAATGGGATATTGCACCTATAAAGCTCCAAACAAAAAGTTGTAGCAAAGATGCTTCTGGAAAAAATAAACTAAGGCCCCCGGCTATCACACCACTTATTAATGCTAGCCCGGGGATAGAATGGGAAAACCCCCGATGCACCTTCAAGTAGGCCATATCCCCTCTAAGCTGATAAACTATATCTAAATCTGGAGCTACTGCTCCCATCATACTAGCAAGAACAATCGGGTTAGTGATACTTATTTCACCACCAGAAAGTCCTGCTACCCCTGCTCCTACTAATGCATGAGTTAATGGATCCATAGGTATCACCTCTTTCTAGTCCTTTTTAGTTAAGCTTTAAAATTATAACATATTTTTTCGCTCTTTTGCTAACCAATATTTGTAAAGTAAAGAGCTGTGAGGAAAATGCTTTAATTACCAGAAGGAAATCCTCCATTTTAGGCGAATAACTAAAAAAAAAACTTCACTTGCAATAAAGTACTTAATACCTTAACAAAAAGCATATACGAGGAGAATATAGTTTGATGATAAGATCTTTTAAAATATTCATATTACTAGTGCTTTTGATGACAGTTACTTTTGCTGCAGCTTATGCAGAACCACAAATTACTGGCCAGTCCGGCATATTAATAGACACCCGTGGAAAAATATTATGGTCTAAAAACCCTCATGAAAAAATGTACCCTGCTAGTACTACAAAGATATTAACTGCACTACTAGTACTAGAGAATGGCAATTTGGATGATACCACTGTTACTAGTTTTAACGCAAGAAATCAGATCGGCAGCTCTCTTTATCTTGACGAAGGAGAGACAATTAATATTAGGGACTTGCTTTATGGACTTATGCTAAGATCTGGCAATGATGCTGCGGTGGTAGCAGCAGAATATGTCTCGGGTTCTGTAGAAGAATTTGCTCTATTAATGAATAAAAGAGCTGTTGAATTAGGAGCCTTAAATTCTAACTTTGTTAACCCAAATGGTCTGCACCACGAGGACCATTATTCTACCGCCTATGATTTGGCTATGATAGCCAGATACGCTATGACCATACCTGAGTTTCGAGAAATTGTCCAGACTACTACCACAACCATCCCTTGGCCTTCTGAGCAATGGGATAGAAGACTTGACAATGGCAATAGACTTTTAACTAGATATCAAGGGGCCACAGGGATTAAGACAGGCTATACTCCAAATGCTGGAGGAACCTTCGTTGGTTCAGCCAGTAGGGATGGTTTTGAGCTAATTGCGGTAACACTACAATCAAGTCATACCTTTGACGATGCAATAGCTATCTTAGATTATGGCTTCGATAATTTTGAGCAGCATCTTATTTTCTCAGATAATCAAAGTATAGCTAAAGCTGCCGTTCGCTTTGGTGATAGAGTACAGGTTAATAACATAGGCGAGGTATATTTCACCGAGAAGAAGGATGTTAGCTTAGATATCAAAGTATCACCGAATATTTCGGATTTAGAAGCTCCAGTTAAAGCTGGAGTGATGGCAGGCAATGTAGATATTTCTGTTAACGGAGAAAGTATTGCTTCGTTGCCCTTAATGACTGTGACGGAAACAGAAAGGAAAATAACAACCTTTTGGTGGTTCTACGCTATTGTATTGGTAACGATCTATATTCCTATCAGGCTCAGCATATTCCTGAGGAGAAGAAGAAAAAAACGCCGCATGATAAGAAAGCGTTCCTATTACAGACAAACCTGGTCAAGGTACTAAATTACAGGTAAGAGTAAATAACAGCATTTGTTAGACTATCTAAAAAGCTTAAAGGACTGCCAAGGCAGTCCTTTATTACCGTTTTAGTATAATACTTTGACAAATTAAAATTCTATTAATCGTTTAAAATGGCAATAGCTCTGATGGGTGAGCCAGTACCTCCTCGTATTTTCAAAGGCAACCCAAAGTAAAGAAATCTTTTTCCCGCTACTTGGTCAAGGTTAGCTAAATGTTCTGTATTGCTCATATTTCTTTCACCACAAACCGCATGACCAACAAACTCTGGGTCATCTGGGTGGTCAATAGATGGAGAATCTACCCCAATATTAACTACCCCTTGATCAGCAATCCATTCAGCTGCTTCTCTGTTCAAGCCAGTATACTCTGTTAAATATTTGTCAGTTCCATATAATCTATTCCAGGTAGCAGTGTAAAGCAATAAAATATCACCTTGACGAAGGTCCAGCCCTGCTTTGTTTAAAGCTTCCTTAATATCCTCTTTTGTTATGTAGCGTTCATAACCGATATGAGATACATCTAGACAAATAGCAGCGCCCCAAAAGTATTCGAGGGGCATTTTATCGATAGTGTCACCTGCTGGATTATACTCATAAACCGCATCACAATGAGTTCCTGCATGCTCATTAATCAACAAATTTCTAGTGGCAAAGCCAAGCTTGCTTCCTAACTTCTTTTTGCATTCCTCGTGAGTTATATTTTGAAATATAAATGTTTTTTGATGAAGTGGATAGACTGGCATCCCTTCAAAAAATTCTTGAGATAAATCAATAAGTCTTTGTGCCATAATCCTCAGCCCTTTCAATAATGTTACTAGAAACTTTTTCTATCATATTATATTTCTAGTTTGTCTACATTTTTCCTGCAGAAAAATACGAATATTGAAGCAAATTCTAAGCTTTCTTCTTATTGGGGTTTAATACCTTGGGACTACCTGTTTTAAGTCCCATAATAAACTTCTCTTTTTCTGCAGCAACACCTTCTGGGCGAATCTCCACTTCTTCTAGAAATTCTTCTCTTCTATTCTCTGTCAGCTCTGCTTCGCTTTTTTCGGTCTTTCTCCACTTTATCATGTCTTTATCCATTTGCAATACCTCCCAGATTGATATTGCTATTAGGTTAACCAAAAACCATTTGTTTATGTTTTAAAAATTAAGCAAAGCTGCCCTTTATCTAAAGTTTATTAATCGTTCCCGGTAATCCTCTTTAATTTCAGCCTGCATATAATTTATGAATCTATCAATCATTATGGCGGCTTCAGCTCTTGTTAAAATGTCATTAGGCCATAAGTAACCGTGGCTATCTCCCATTACCAGTCCTATTTCTTGAGCCACATAGATGCTATCCATAGCCCAATTGGGAATGGTATTGTTATCAACAAAATTGGTTTTAAACCCTGGATTAGGGGCTATCCCCTCTAACCCCAAAGCCCTAATCATAATCGTAATTGCTTGGGCTCTAGTAAGCTCTCCATCTGGGGCAAATTGATTTGGACCTAAACCTTTAATTACTCCAAGCTTTTGCACCTTTACTATATACTCATAATCTCGATGAGTTGAAGGCACATCAGCAAAAATAGCCTCTTCCTCTGCAGTTATTTCTGTTTCCATATCTGTTATAACTACAATCGCCTTTGCAAATTCTGATCGACGCATGGGCAAAGCTGGACCAAAGAACGCTCCCTCTGAGTTAAATGCCCCTAGTCCTACTAACCTTTCAATAGCTTGTTGGGCCCAATGACCTCTTATATCAAATATTTGGTGGGAAGGCAGCTTAGTTATTACAGGCATTGAACTAAGTATAATTCTATTACTGTAGCTTACATTTCTACCAGTTAACTCCCCGTTACCATTAGTTTGCGGTAAGGATGCGGTATAGCTGAGAATATTTTCCCATTTAGTGGACGTATTGTAGCCCCCCGGAAAACTTATTTGCGTTGGCTCATTGTTTTGATAAAATAGCTCCTTGCTAAAATTAAAAGCTAGCTGAACAGTACCATTTCCAACCCAGTTATGCCGCTCATTTTGATTGTTCTCTAGACTTTTAGATGCTAGCTGATATTGCAGGTGCTGAGCTTCTGTATTGCCCCAGTTATGTTGATAGCCAACTCCATCACCTATAGTTTCAATGACAATCTCCGCCACATTCCTGTTTAAGGTATAGGTCTTTCTTTCAGTCCATGCGCCAGAATAATAAGTTACCGCCGGCCTTACATCTGATAACAACGATTTAGAGTATTGATAATCTGTCAACTCATAGCGGGCATTTCCAATATCTACTCGCTCATTATAGCGGCTTAAGGACAAGTTTTTAATTTCTTGACTATTAGCCCCTTGATCCTTGGCAATAAGAAGAGTGATATTTCTAGTGAGGGTAGCATCTTGTTCTTTATTTTCTAACTTGATAGTGTAGCGAATGTCCATGGTTCCGTTCCGTTCTCTGCCAGGCCGTACCTCTGCTGTACCTGTCATTAGGATAGGCTCTCCAGTAATAAATACTACCTCCTGGTATTGACGCTCATTAAATATACCTGAGGCATGCTTTAAATAATTGAGCTCTGCCCAAGCTGGCTTAACTAAAACCAATAATAAAATTATTATTGTCAGAATTAGTCTGCTACTTAGTTTAATCATTTTGTCAACTCACTCCTCTATTGGACAACAACTATCAAGCCATATTGATTATCCCGAATAAAGTAAATATGATCTCCCTTTTTGATATCATCTATAGTAATCGGATTGCTTTCCTTTAAAAAAAGTGCTCTTGATAAATTTATTTCCAGCGGGAAAGTATTAGGCACCCATTGCTGGTAATGATCACTCCAGTCCTTTACCCACTCTACCACCATTTGCTTATTTTCCAAATCAATGGTTTGCACTCGCCCAATACTTGTTTTCTCGTTGGTAGCTAATTCATCTAGTATAACCATGGCCACTGCTCTATCCTCTGAAGTAACTACATAGGCTGATCTTTGTCCATATACCGTACTTCCGCTTCCAATAGTAGAGCCTTGGTATTCCTTAGTATAGTAGGAATGTTGAAACTCAGCTGGACTAATCCACTTAGGTTCCTTATCCGCATCTATTGCATCTAGAATAGCAGTACTCTCCTGGACCCGCCAAGTATAGTTAGTGGAGGTGGAAGATGCCAACTGCCATGAGTGGGGATCTAATACACTATAGCCCCGCAAGACAGCGTCATTTCTTCTAACATCATGTATTTTCCCCTTATAAATAGTAAGTAACGGATGATAAAACTTGTCTAGCATCACTATCGCAGAGACTAACCCGTTGCTTGTTTCAGCAGCTTCAAGGAAAATATTGCTGTCTCTTGCTATGTTCTGATAATCCAGCAATCTTCCATTGGCCATAACAATAGTTCCTTCATGGAACCCAATGGACTGATGGCTGCTATGACTTAGACGAAGATGTTGTAACGCCCAGTTAATAGATTCCACTTTATCAGTATCCGCCCAGCTATCTCCACTTTTTATCAACAATTTGCTGATCTGTTCTACACCGTTTATTTTTTCAGTTACTACATATGCATTGCGACCTAGGTAGCTTTGGCCCAGCTGATTAGCTGAGATAGGGTTAGCTTCATCATAGAACAGTGATTTTCCGCCGATTCCTAGGGATATAGTGTTACCGCCAGGCAGCCAATCTCCGTAGAAATATTCTTCAGCATCTTTTAAGGTAAGGGATCTTGTTCCAAAAACGAAGTCAATAGCCCCTCTATATATTTTGTGAATTTGAGGACCAGTTGTTTCCTGTAGCAGCCTAGCTATATATTGAGTATCATATTGGTCAAAATGCAATTTAATATTATCTCCAATATAAATTTCTGCTAAGCTAATTTGCCTGTTTCCTCGGGTGATGATGGTGCCAGGGGTTACGGCAAAGGTTGCTTCCACTCCTAGTGGGCTAACTATTGTAACCTCATTGGCAGCTATAGCTCTAACTTTTCCTACTCGCACTTTACTGCCCGGTTCAATATAGCCTGGCTCACCGGTATCTACCATAGCATTGATGTAGGTTGCCACATCATTATCAACTGTTATTACAACCTCCTGGTCATATAAGAGATCAAATATGGTAGCAGGCAGCCAGTTGATGTTAACATACATGTTTTCACTCATTTGAATCACTTTATGCTCATCATTATCAAGACTTTTAATAACAAGTCTATTTTGACCTTGATCAATTACTTGAATAGTGCCTTCAATATATGTTACATTAGGCTCCACTATTTCTAGCCATAGTACATAACCATCTTTTATTATATAGCTAATATAATCGCCAGTAGTTAGCAGGTTTCTACTAAACCCTACTTGATCACCATTTGCTGTTAGAAAATCCTTACGTTCAGACTCTCCATTATTGAATGTTCTAGTTTCTATAGCTAGATTAATTAATTCCCCGTTAGTATTCACCACCCGTTGCATAAATCGGGTAAGCTTGCCATCTTCTAGCATCTCAGTTTGCGTTTGATTACTGATGGCTTGTCCCCTGTATCGTTCAATTCCTCTCTTCTCATCAAAATTAATAGCTACCTTTTGTAGCAACGTGGCCATTTGAGCTCTAGTAATTAAACCATTAGGCTGAAGTTGTTGGGCTGACATTCCTTGCATATACCTATTGGCCAACATAGCCTCAACATAGGGAACATTCTCCACTAAGGTACTTTCCCAATCGGAGTAGGTGTAAATATACTGAATGTTGTCGCCGTAAATAGGTTCCAACTCAAGGGCATAAGCTAACCAAGTTGCCACCTCTTGCCGGGTAGCAAATTGGGCAGCTGCACCTGCTTCTAGCTGCTCCAACAACTCATCACTAATGATGCCTAAATCATTAGCTAAGAAAATAAAGCCTATGGCCCAGCTGGCTAAGACCCCAACTCGGTCTCCCCGTTCAGCCATTATCTCTTGTCCTCTTTTTTGAGCTTCAGCCTCAAAGCCCATAGCTCTTACAACCATAGTTAAAGCTTCTTCTCTAGTGAGGCTATTTTCTGGCAAGAAGTTTCTTTGGGTGGTGCCTTTGACGATGCCTAGTGCTGCCATTCTGATAATATCCATCCTGGCCCAATGACCATCTATATCTTGAAAGGAAACATTTTGCAGCATTGCCTCTATGCTATCTAGTCCCTGATAAGTTGTCATAGGTGGGTATATAGGCAGATTTTGATTGGCCATACTAGTATTGCTTATAATGGTTAACATGAAAGTAAAGGCTAACATAAATGCTATGATTTTATAGCTGACATTTTTAGATTTTTTTTGGTTCATGCTCCCACCCTTTTCAAAGCTATTGGAGAGATGCTCTCTAGAAGCGCCTCCAAACATTTATGGTCTTGATAGTACTGCATAGATTCCAGCCGAATTAACAGAAGCTGTTGCTATACTAGCGTTTGTCACTACTGTAGTCTCAATTCTTGTCCATTCTCTAGTAGGGATATCATATCGATAAATTGCTAGATTAGCTAACTGATCCTGAGTTAAGCCATTGGCGTTAAATGGTATTGATAAGCCGATATTACCACTCAATTGATCCAGCTGAGTTATTGCTTTTTCCCGCTGACCCCCTACCGATATCTTCACACCAGGGCTGACAGCCTTAGCCCTCCGCTCCAGCCGGCTTGTATATGCGCTAAAATCTTGACCAGCTACTATAGCTATTTCTGCTACCACATGATCATTAGTGCTTGGTACCGACAGAGCGCCATAGTTAAAGATGGCCTGCCACTTATCTGTCACTAGTGTTAGCCTGCTAAGGGAGGCACCGGCATTTCTAGGCAGCACAACCCTTTTCACATTTAGCTTGTTATAGTCAGAGTTATTTAGGTTTAGAGTGCTGCCAACCCCTAAGATAGTACTAGTGCTAGGGATTGTTACTACTAATGTATTGCTGCCCTCTGTTTGATAGCTTATCTGAGGACTGGGCTCTACCAAGTCTCCACTATCACTTTTAGTCTTGGCATAGGCATAGTTGCCCATGCTGGAAGCTCCCAGTTCATTAACTGCTCTAACCTTAAAGTAGTAGGTAGTACTAGGCCTTAGCTTATCTGCAAAATACTCCAGATTGGTAGTCTGACCTAAGAAGGTATAGGTTCCATTAGAGCTACTGCTAACATATATCTCGTAGCTATTAGTAAATTCCGCATCATACCACTGGAGTTTTATAGTTGCATCGTCAAAAGCCGTGGCCCGGAGACCCCAAGGAGTATCGGGGGCTGAACGCTCTCTAAAATATGTAAAGCCATCCTCTAACACTGCTTTTCCCGTATCTGGATTCAATACCGTTACATCTACTGTTTCCCGGTAAGGTGTAAACGGTGTAATAATAGTTATCTCAGTGGGTGTAATTTGTTCAACCGTAGCACTATAGCTACCTAATGTCACTGTAGCTCCCTGCTGGAAGTTGCTTCCCTTAATTACAGCTCTGGTTCCACCTACGTTGGGTCCTTCATTAGGCTCAATAGAGCTGATTTGAATAGCTTCCACCTCAATATATTGAAAAGCTTCGGCATCGGTTGTGTATTGCCCAAAGTCGTGGTTTATTATAGTCATTTCCGTATAGCCAACCTCTCCCGGAGGGGTTTTCACCGTTACTCTAGTGGAGCTACTGAACACCACTTCATCGGGATTAGCTTCTCTAAAGCCAAAGAATACTTTTGGCTTTAGCTGCGTAGTTTGTTTAAAGTTGGTTCCCGTTAGAGCTACATCTGTCCCACCCCTATAATCCCCTATTGCTGGATTCAGACTTGTAATGGTAGGGTTTGCCTGAGGCACCGGCACATATGTAAACCCATCAATAATAGTAACTACACTGCCGTCTAGATTGGCAACAGTAACATCAACCTTTACTTCCTCTGTTATGTTCTGTTGTGGATAAGGCGGTGTCTTTAAAAAAAGTTTGTTGTTGCCATCAATCTCTAGCCCAGTAGCCTCAGTTCCGTTAAAGTAGACTCGAGCTCCTGCCTTAAAGCCGCTGCCCTCTAGCCTCACTGGTGTCCCACCAGTAGCTACTCCTTTGTTTAGATAGATTGAATCTATTTTTGGCATTTGGGTTACTTGTAAATACTCATAGGCCTTTGCTTTATTGGCTACAGATAAATCAGGCTTAACCACTGTCACATCAACTAAACCGGCTTTTGCTCCAGGCGGAGTTTTTACCTTCATAAGGCTGTCGGAAACAGCCAACACCTGAGCCGACAATCCACCGAAAAATACCTTTACTGTTTCCCCGTTGCTAACAGCAAACCCACTTCCTGTAATGTAAACATGAGCATTTCCTGCCAGGGGTCCTCTATCGGGTGTAACCGAACTAATAGTTACCTGAGATTCCTGGGCAATATATTGAAAGCCTTCATATTGGGCCAGCCCACCGTCTGGGTTTTCTAGGGTAATTTCACGGTTTACTGGCAGCAGTTCGTCATCAACCAACACTACTGCCGGCGTTCTTAACCTGATATGCTTGTTGGTAAAGAAAATGATTTCGCTGGGCTCTACCACTTGGTGACCAATCTGTACCCTTGCTCCCTGGACAAAGCTACTGCCGTATATATCTATCCAGTTTCCTCCTGCTGCCACTCCTTTAGCTGGTTCTACCTGATCAACTACTGGATAAGTAGTAGGAATAATATACTCGTATCCATCCCGAAGGGTCACAACCCCAAATTCCTGGTAGTTTATTGCCGTCACATCTACTTTGCCGGGCTTACCCTTAGGAATAGTTACTCTTAATTCTGTCTGGCTAACCCAGGTAGTCTTGGCAGGCGTCTCACCGATGATCACCTGAGCATCCCTTTGAAATTGATTTCCTTTTATAGTGACTATTTGCCCGCCGTTAAAGGTTCCTTTGTTAGGAGTAATACTGCTAATTACCGGATAGCTACCTGCATCAGCATATTCAAACTTCTCATTCCACACAGCCTCACCATATTTCGCCACATTAACTACTTTTACTTCTGCTGGCAATGGGTTATTTTGTCCATCTCTTTCCCCTGTAGGCGTGAGCGCTCTAATACTGGTAGCATTGAGATACTGAATGTCTTTTGCTAGTTTTCCTCCGATAAATACTAAAGCGTCAGGCTCAAAATTTTCCCCAGTTATTGTTATTTGCGTTCCCCCTGTGACCGGCCCTTTAGCAGGTATTACCGTATCGATTTCTGGGAAACTAGCAGTTGCATCAGTGTATAAAAAGCTATTAATTTTAATATCTTTACCGTAACTAGTTGCTGCTGCAGTTAGGTAGTTTTTTAAAGCTAGCTGTTCTGCTATGCTGTCATTCCATGGCTGTTTTGTTACTGGATGCAGGTAAAGATAAGGATTTATGGCCATAAGCCCTACCAATTCCCCAGGAACATCTGGTTTTGCTGGCACCTTTACTGTTGCTTGGGTTCCTAGCTGGTTGATTTCAATAATCTGGCTAGAAGCGGCCGAGTTTAGCAGGGGGCTCCAATTTGTTTCACTGCTGCCTACCCCAAACTTAATTATTACATCCTGAGGTTTTACAATCCCTGGAATATTCACTTTAAAGCCCTGTCCTGCCACCTGAACATAGGACCATGTGTCAATAAACTCTCCTTCAACTTCAACTTGTCGTGGCTCCATTCCTTTGTCCGGGTCAATGTTAGTGATACTAGGCTTAGCTAGTACAGCAAAAAACTTCTCATTACTTGATTGAAATAATGCCTGACCCTTTGGTGTAGGCTGCAAATAAGGGTCACCTACCAGGTCAATCGCATCATAATTCAAAACGGCTACATCAACTGGTCCTTGAGCATCTAGCTTAGGCAGCACTGACCTTATTCTACCTGGCTCCACTATTACCTGAGGTGAGGCTTTGCCATTAAACAGAACTATTGCTCCTGACATAAAGTTGGAACCGAAAATCTCAATAGTTTCCCCGCCTGCAGTAGAGCCAAAAGGCATCCCATCTAAGTTAAGAACTCGATCTATTGTGGGGTTGCTGCGCTCTAGGTAATACGTAAACCAATTGTATTCAGCAGAGCCATAACCGTTTATAACTCTAACTCTTTTTGGTCCAGGAGTATTTGCTGGAACTTTAACCGCTAATCGCTGATGATCAAGATATATTACATATTGGGCAACAGCTGGGACATCACCAAAGAAAACTTGGGTATCAGGGGTAAAGCCCTGACCTCTTATTTCAATAAAATCATCGCCATAGTCATTTGTGCTCCCTGTAGTTAGTGCAAAATTAGGTGTAACACTAGTTATATTGACAAAGCCAATTTCGTAATAGTATCCATCTGCCTTCTCAACCGCCTTGCCATCTGGATTTACTACTTTTACCTTCACGGAGCCAGGTTTAGTTCCAGCCGGAACCACTGCCCTGATCAGCTTAGAGCTAATTACTTCCACTGCAGGTGCTGGCTTTCCATCAATGAAGACTTGTAAGCTCTGGCTCCCTGCCACCGCCATAAAATTTTCTCCAGTAATTTCTATGGTATTGCCACCGGCTATAGGTCCTTTGGCAGGATGCACTTCCCCACCAGAAACGTTAAAGCTCACTATTCTATCAATAATAGGATTGCTATAAACTGGTAAGTAGTAATACCCTTGAGGCATAATGGCCTGCTGCACTACTTGGCCACTATGAACCTTTTGTACTATTACATTTACCCATGTATTTGGTTCAACAGAAGGAGTGACTGCTGTGATCATGTCTAATCCGCCAGAGCCCGCTCCTAGTAGTACTTCACTTGCTTGATGGCCTCCCAACAACACCTGAAGGCTTTCCCCGGGCTGCAGTCCAAAATTGCGGCCAAAAATAGTAAGCTCCTGCCCTCCGGCACTAGGTCCATCCTTTGGCGAAATCCCAGTTATCTGCATAGATTCTTCAGGTGCTTGATACAGGTAGACAAAATTTGTTGTTTGGGCCTGGCGGCCGTCATTATTAACTACCCGCAAGCGGTACTGTCCATCAGTAGCTGCTGGAGTAACTAATTTAACTCTGGTAACAAACTCACCAGGGGCTTTTTCAATTACTGCTAGCTCCTGAGCAGAGCCTATAGGCATCTCATAGCTGCCATTGAAGAAAGAAAACTGTGCGTTTTCCCTAATATCTTCCCCTTCAAAGACTATTTCTGTACCTCCAGTAGTAGGCCCCTTCAAGGGCAATTGAGCACTGTCCCCATCGATTGAATATTTGAAGGTATCTTCAAGAATCTTTGGGTTGCTTAACGGCCCGATATATTCGAAGTAATTCCAAGCCAGCCCCACCCCTTTGGCGTCATTAATTACTGCTACCGTCTTGTTTCCTAAGGTATTGGCAGGAGTTTTGACAAGCAGCACCTGCTCTCCCCCAGTAAGTTCTTCAAACTCTACTTCTTCAGGGGCAACCTGCTGGGTACCAAAGAACACAGCAGGGTTTGGATCACCGGGCCCAGCCTTAAAGCCGATACCTCGAATCTCCACTAGATCGCCTCCATCCACCTGGCCTTTGGCAGGTACGATCCCATTGTCAAAAATACGGGGAGGTGTGACAAACTTTATCCCTGCCAATTCAATCTTGGCGCCGTCAGGATTTTCAATTACCATGGTGATGTTATTGCTTGGTTCCATAGCTGGCGCTTTTACCAGCATAACATTTTTATTGCCCTCTAGCCTGCCAATGTCAGCTTGTGATACCTGAACCACCTGATTCAAGGCAGCATTTTTAAAGCTTACTTTAGCATTCCAAGAAAATTCCTGTCCTTCAACCACAATCTTATGGCCACCATAAACACCAATTGCATCAATAGCCAATAGATTGTATTTATCTTCACCTAGAACCTGATACAACTCATAGTTATAGATCACTTCATCAATCTGTGGTTGACTCAGCACAAATTCAAACATTCTATCATTTCTAGTGACTACAGCTGCTCCACCATCGGGGTTTACCAGTCTAATCTGTTCAAAGCCTGCATATCCTTCAGGAGACTCTGGTGCTTTAAACCGAATCTCATTAGTACCATAGTATAAAATATTGCTGGGCTCAATCTTAACCTGAGTTTGTCCTGTGCCAACGAACAGCTCTGCTCCTACCTGAAAGTCAGATCCAGTCAGGGCTATTATTTCTTCCGTTACTGTGCTCATTTTATTTGTCTCAGGTGTTAACTCTGCAATTTTCACTTCTGATATAGCAGGTTGACTTTGCACATAGGTAAAACCATTTTCAAGAATAGCGGTGCCACCGTCAGGGTTTACCACGGTGACTCTGCGGCCCCCTATCAATTGATCAGGAGATGCGGGAATAATTACAGTAAGCTGATTTCCATTATACTGCACTACTGTCAGTTCTGTTCCTAGTCCCCCTGTTCCGCCTATCCCTAAGTACACCTTTGGCTTTTCCACAAAGTTTGTTCCACTAATGATGATCTGAGTTCCCCCCAGAACCGTTCCTTTAGCAGGACTAGTTCCATCTATATTAGTGATCTCAGTAATAGCAGGCTGACTTTGAGTATATTCTACAGCTTCAGTAGCCGTTGCCTTCCCACTATCTGTGTTTTCTACTCGCACATGGGCTAAGCCCTTTTCTCCCGCTGGCACTCGAGCCACAATTACGTTCTGGTCCTGCACCACTACATTAGTAGCCTGCTTCGCCCCAACAAAAACCTTTGTCCCAGAGTAAAAATCTGTTCCCGTAACAGTAACCCAATCTCCCCCTAGCACGTTGGTCTGGGCTCTTCCCGGCAAGCCCTGCTGCCAGCTAGTAGCACCTATCTCAACCTTAGTAATGGTGGGATTGCTCACATGCTTGAAGCCCTGGTTCAGAACAGCCTCAACCCCTCGGACTACCACGTAAATATTTTTAGCCCCTAATGCAGTCAAAGCCGGCAGCGTGGCTGTTAGCGTTCGATTGTCATCGGCTACAGTAATATTGGTAGCTTTGTTATTAGCGTGAACAGCCCCAATGTATACCTCAGTCTCACCAGCAATAAAGTTCTCACCAGTAATAGTTACATTTGCAGTCATCCCTACCGGTCCTTCTTTGGGCACTATATCATGTATGACTGGCTGGCTAATAAAATAAATGGCACTTGCCAATACAGCAGACCCTTCATCGAGATTTTCAATTTTAATTTCTTTGTCACCCCACCCTAACAGGGGCATTTTCTTAATCCAAATAGTACTTGAACTAAGGCGCTCCACATCGGTAGCTGCTATTTGTTTTTCGCCAACGTACACCTTAACGCCCGGTAGGAAGTCTGTCCCAGAGATAGTTAGCTCGTCCCCTGTCCGAACCTCACTTTTAGACACATGAGTAATAGTTGGCTTGCTTTGCTTATATGTAAATTTGGGGGTTATGGTTATAGCATGGATTCCCGATTCAATTCGCACATTAACTTCAATGGTGCCTGGATTACCCGGCTGGTAGTTGCCAGCTTGAAATTGATCCAGATAAGATGGGCTGGTAGCAGTAACCTTAGTATAACCTTCACCTTCTTTATAATCTGAGGCAACTACATTAGTAGCTTCTTTATTACCAAAGAAAACCCTAGTACTCCCTGGCACAAAATGCTTTCCTTCAATAAGTATCTGAGTCCCACCGCTGCTTATGCCCTCTGTTGGTCCGTAAGCCTCATCATTTACTTCAGGTTCTTTAAGATAGCGATATTTGCCGTTATATTTGCTGCCGGAAAACTTCTCAGGCGCACTTAACCACTCTCCACCAGATTTGACTCTTACCGTTGCATCTTGAAAGCTATCATTAATAGCATCTATTGCTGGTACTATAGCTCTAATCTTGGTATATCCTTTTTCGTTATCCAAATCACTTGCTTGAACGGATGTAGCCTGTTGGTCACCAATCCACACCTCTAGTCCATCTGGCACAAAGTGCTTGCCAGTGATTACAATTTCACTGTTCCCACTAAGCTGTCCTTCTTGAGGTGAAAAATGCTCTATTTCTCCCATTGTATATTTAAACTTGCCCTCGCTTAATGCATTCCAATAGCCGGGAGCAAAAATAATAGGTGGAGTAATGGAAATTTCCTGTGCTTCTATCCCTTCCCCAATAGTAAAGG
>JAWSUQ010000017.1:0-559 GCA_033549265.1 Bacillota bacterium | reverse complement strand
AAGGTAACCACCATGGTCACCAAATCATTGTTATCATAGCTGGGTGCTTGCCGCACAACAATCTTCGTCCCATTATCAGTCACCTCAAGATTAGGTACCCCATCAATAAGCTGGCTGGCTGTTATTTCCTTCAGCCCAAATTTCACTGACTTTAAGCTGATATCTTTGTCATCCACCTGACCGGCAAAATTTTCACCGTAAATAACTACTTCCTTCATTCCATCAATAGACATAGATTGGGGCGTAAAGGCGTGAATTACAGGCAATGTCTCCTGAGCCATCACAGGTGAAACGACTAAGCCGGCAGGAAGTAATGTCATTATAAAAGTTACTAAGACGAAAATAGTGATTAATTTACGCAGCTTGAACACAAAAGCTCCCCCTTGCTTTTTTTCTAAAAAAATTGCACCCAATACGAAACTGGGTGCTTTTACAGTTTATATATATATTATCGTAAGGGAGGCAAAAAAGATTAGTCTTTAAATAAATTTTTTGCAAGTTTTTGATATCCCCGCACATTGGCAAACTGAGGATTAGACACAAGCGCCATATTGGGAAA
>JAWSUQ010000016.1:0-16527 GCA_033549265.1 Bacillota bacterium | reverse complement strand
GTAATTCTCTAATCCGAATCAGGTGCATTATCCGCTCCGATAAGGTCTCGACACTACCAAACATCATAGTAGCAGTAGTTTTTAAATTTAGATAATGTGCTTCCTCCATAACTTGCAGCCATTGCTCCCAAGATATTTTCCTAGGGCTTATATAATGACGAACGCGATTATCTAAAATTTCTGCTCCGCCGCCCGGGATCGAGTCTAGGCCTGCTTCTTTTAAAGCGCTAATAACATAGGGCAAGGTTTTTCCAGTAATTGACGCCATATGTGAAATTTCAGGAGGCGAGAAAGAATGAATATGCACCTTGAAGTGGGATTTTATATCGCTAATTAGAGTTAAGTAGTAGTCAAAATCCAGGTCAGGATGTAAGCCTCCCTGCATTAATATTTGCGTACCGCCTAGGTCAACGGTTTCTTGGATCTTATTAAAGATTTCTTCTTTACTAAGAACATAAGCGTCTGGTGCATCCTGTTGACGATAAAAGGCGCAAAAGCGACATTTGACCTTACAGACATTAGTATAATTGATGTTTCGATCAATTACAAAAGTAATTACCTTGTCAGGATGTTTTCTTTCTTTGATAGTATGGGCAGCTTTCCCTAATAGAATTAAGTCTGTAGATTCTAGTAGCTGTATCCCATCTTCAGCCGATAGGCGATGGCCTGCTAGGGCTTTATCGATAATTTTTTCTACGGACATATGATTACCCCCAAATTTTCAGGTCAACATTAGTTGAGATTATGCCAAGCTCTTCCGCATAGCTGTAAAATTTAGATAAGCTCTTTTGATAATTAGTATCAAGCTCATATTTAATGGTGGAAAAATAATTTGTTATTAGTTCAACAGAATAATCATAATTTTCATTGGCTTGTTTAATTATCAAATCTAAATTATGACTGTACCAAATCTTTGCCTGCTGGAAGCCTTCTACAATAGCTGCTGTTTCATTGGCATAATTTTTTGCTATTTCTTGACGAATTACCCAAACTGCGTATACCATTGGCAGACCCGTCAGATCAAACCATAGTTTTCCTAAATCATAAATATATAACTCAGAATTGTGGACAGTATTGGCTGAAAGAGCATCATCCCCTATCAGCAACGCTGCATCAGCCCTTTCTAGCATATGAGCTAAGTTAGGTGTCATAGTTTCATAATTAGGTAAAATACCGAACATTTTTGACAGCAATATCTTTAATAACACAATAGAGGTTGCGGAAGAATTAGTCAGAGCTATATTTTTATTATTTAGTTTTTCAATTGGTACTTTGCTAAATAACAATATGCTTTCCACGTTCCCTACAGCGCTTATGGACATGTTTGGTAATATCAAAGAGCTATTAGGGTTTTTAGCATATTCAATAGAAGAAATGGGGGTTATTGTAAGGTGACCCTCTAGGTATTTTCTATTTAGTAGTGCAGGTGGACCTTTTACTAGCTCAATAGGTAAATTAATTAAATCACTTTCAATGGGATAATAAATTGGAAAGCAATTTAAATAATCTACCTTTCCTACTAATAGTATGGACATCAGAATTCCTCCTGAACTACGTTATAGACAGTATCTCGTTCGATTGGTTTGTTGCCAGTAGCTTTAATCATTTTAATCAGTTCCATTTTTGTCATACCCTGGCCTGTCTCGGCTCCCGCTGCATTGGTAATTTTTTCTTCTATTACGGTACCATCTAAATCATCTACACCAAAGCTTAAAGAAATTTGTGCCAGCTTTGGTCCTAGCATTACCCAATAGGCTTTGATATGGTCAAAATTGTCTAGCATTAGCCTGGAAACAGCCAGAACCTTAATATCGTCAAAACCTGTTGTTTTAGATTCAACAATAGGCTCTAGTGCTGTATTTTTAGGATGAAAGGCTAACGGAATAAATGCTAAAAAGCCTTTTGACTTGTCCTGCTGCTCTCTAAGGCTAATTAAATGATCAATTCTTTCCTCTATAGTCTCAACGTGACCGTAAAGCATGGTGGCATTAGAGTGCATACCAATATTATGAACTGCTTCCATTACCTCTAACCATCTTTCGCCACTTACCTTTTTCTCACAAATTAACTGTCTAACCCTTGGAGAAAAAATCTCAGCTCCACCACCTGGCATTGACCCAAGGCCTGTCTCTCTTAGCTTAATCAACACCTCTTCTAATGAATAACCGGTAGTCTGGGCAAAGTAATCAATTTCTACTGCAGTAAAGGCTTTAATGTGGACATGAGGCAATAAACTTTTTACTCTGCGAAGCATCTCCAAATAATAATCAAAGGATAAATCAGGATGAAGCCCTCCTACAATGTGCACCTCGGAGATATTTTTATCAGCAAGCTCCTGTAATTTGGCTTCAATTTCTTCTAGGGATAATAAGTAAGCTGTAGAGTGATCCTCATCTACTCCAAAGGCACAAAGCTTGCATCGGTTTACACATATATTGGTATGGTTAAGATGTCGATTGTGATTAAAATATACTTTGTCTCCATTCTTTCTTTGCTTAACTAAATTGGCCATATAACCAAGAGCTAACAGGTCATTTGAGGACATTAACCGGATACCATCATCTTTTGTCAGTCGCTGGCCCTTTTCAACCTTTTCAAGAATATCAAATAGCTTGCTTTTTAAAAATAATTCCTTCATTTTTTATACACCTCAGAACCTTAGAATATTAAATCTAGTAAAGTGAAAACAAACATTACCATGCTTAAATATCCATTCATATTAAAAAAAGCTATGTTGACCTTTGTCAAATCATCAGGGCTTACAAGTCTATGCTCATAAAAAAGTAATCCTATGGCCACCAATACTCCAGCATAATATATTATTCCTAATTGAAGAGTTAATCCTACCATAATCAGCATTATCGGTGCTAAAATATGAAGCCCTCTAGCAATTGCAAATGCCCCTCTTGGGTCAAATCTTACTGGAATTGAATGCAATCCATGCTTTCGGTCAAACTCCCAGTCCTGGGTGGCATAAATAATATCAAAGCCAGCAACCCATGCTGCAACTGCAATCCCCAGTAAAATGCCAGGCAGCTCAATACTTCCTGATATAGCAACCCAACTACCTAAAGGAGCTAAACCAATGGCAACTCCTAATACTAAATGACATGCCCAAGAAATTCTTTTCATATAAGAATAAATAACTAGGATAAAGACTGCAATAGGCATTAACTTTACACATAGTGGGTTTAATTGGGCCGCTGCAATAAACAATAAAGCAAATGATAGAAACACATAGCCCCATACCTCAAAGGCAGAAATTTTGCCACTGGGGATAGCTCGAGCTTCAGTTCTAGGATTAAGCTTGTCAATATGACTGTCTATTATACGATTTAAAGCCATGGCTGCTGTTCTCGCTCCAACCATGGCAAGAGTAATCCAAAATAGTTTTAGTGTAGGTGGAACCCCATTGTACGCTAAGAAAGCACCTAGATAGGCAAAAGGCAGGGCGAAAATAGTATGTTCAAACTTTATCATTTCTAAAAACACCTTAACCTTGTTCATAGGCTTATAAACTCCTTCATTTATATATTTAAGCACTAAACCACTAATGAGGATTTGCTATTGGAACGATCTTGAACAACGTCATAATAGTAATCAATTAAGCTGAGCAAGCCTTTTTTTGCCTGACTATTATTTAGACGCTTAGTTAAGATAGTAGCTTTTAACCTTATATCCTCACACCACTCTAGCTTAAAAGAATCATTTTTGACAGCACCATAAAATACCCCTAGCATCCTTCCAGCGCTATAGGCTGTATTTTGCTCCTCTGGGGACTCATTATTAAACTGAGAGCCAATCAAACAGCTTAGTCCAAAAAATTCGCCCCATCTAGTTTCATATAATCTTAAAAGGGTTGCTTTATTTTTTTCGCCATCATTGAGAAGATGTAATTCTACTTCAGCCTCATGAATTAATTTGATCACATTGCTTAAAGGCCCTAAGAACTTAATTCTATCAGCTTTGCATAATGTTTCGAAAAATTTACCATATAAATAATCCCCTACTAAAATAGGAAATTGAGTGCTATCATCATCACTTTCATCAATTTGGTTGTGAATTAGGGTTCCAAAGTGAATAAATTGCATTACAGCACTCATTTGAACAATACTTTTATCACTATCTATTTTTCCATTGTTAAAAAGCAAAACCAGTATGGCTGGTACATAATGGTCTAGTAGATTATCTGCCTCTATAGTTACATAGTCAAAAATGGTACCGCGCCTCAGCTTAAATTCATGCTGCAATTCTTGTTTAGTTAGTTGTAGCTGGGGGTACATCATCTCCACCACCTGGTGCTTCATAAGTTTTTCCTCCTTAACATTGTATAGAAAAAAACTCAATTCTTTATACTATTCTATTTCGAGTCCCATAATCCTTCTTGCTATCTTAAGTAAGTTTTTAGAATAAATAAAAGCCTTAACAATACTGTTTATGTATTGTAAGGCTTTTGCTATTTGTTTACCATATGATGGTAACGTATAATAAAAATCCCTCCTATAGGTTTACAGCCTCTTTTGAGGTAGCTGTGGTCATTCCTCGCGAGAACTCCTTGGCTTTAACATTAGTAGCTTTAAAGCACTCAGACATGTAGTTACAAGCATCCCAAGGATCTACAGTTTCACCACAAGTAAATACATCAACTGCGGCGTAGCCTAATTCGGGCCAGGTATGTATTGCTAGATGTGACTCGGAAATCACTACTACTCCGCTAACACCCTGTGGGCTAAATTTGTGAAAAACAACCTCTCGCACTTCTGCTCCTGCCTCTAAAGCAGCATTTACCATTATTTCTTCAACTTTTTTTAAATCGTTTAGAACCTCAAAGCTGCAGCCTTCCATTTCTGCTAAAACATGTCGTCCTAATGTGTTCAATTATCATTCCTCCTTTATTAGTTCATGAGCTTGCTTTTGGCCTTTTTACAGGCATAGGTGATAATCAAATTAAATTTTAGCACAAACTTTATGTTTGTCAACTAAATTTTTTTGCATACAGTTCTCATGAATATTCGCTGTTAATTAAGGCAAAGGTCACAGGAATTGCCCCATAAACCATCATAGTAGCAGCCGCTACAATCCCCGAATCATTCACTAATAGTGCTACTAGACTCGCTAAAGAAATTGAAGCAATTCCAAGCTTTAACCCTGGATTATGAGCAAGCTCGTTAGCTAGCAAGCCTGGAGGTTTATATACAAAAAATACAATACTTCCTAGTAGAACTAAAAATACTCTGCTCCAGTAGGTATATCTAATAAGCTTAATGTTCATGCTTACCTTCCGGTTAGCAATATCAATTAGGTGCATTATCCCTTCTTCTCTAATCAATAAAGCGGTTTTGCCAATATGAGATTGGGCTTCAATAGATCTATTTAAATCTGTAATTACTAATAGGGCTAAAATTGTCATCACCAGCGCCGGCGCAGCAACAAAAAATAAAGCCTTATTTATCCTTTCAGCAACTATACGATATATTAAATAACTGAAACCTAAAGCTGCTGCAATAGTTCCTCCCACATTAGTACCTAGCTGAGGCAAGCCGATCAAGGCTATTACCATGATACTACCAATTAAAATTAGAGCCTTTAAAAATAGGTGAAAGTGAGATTTAACAAATTGATGCCCTAATGAAAAAGTGATCATACTTGAGCCAATAAATACTCCCATATACTCATTGCCAATTCCATAATACCTTGCACCAGCAATAGGGTCATAGCCTAACAGCGATTGTTTAATTAGATAACTATCATTTAATAGGTCAACCGCCAATGCTACTGAGGTAATACAGGCTATAAACAAAATACCGGCCATTTTTTTTCTAGCTTCTAATGTAAAGCTGATGGCTAAAACTATTCCAATGACTGAAATGTTAGCTATGATAATATGCCAAAAACTAACATTTAGAGGTGCTGTCACTAGCAGGCTAAAAGGAACAATGGTTAAAAACATTAGACCCAATGAAATAAGTTTTTTCACAGGCCAACTACGGATAATAGTTAGTAAAGCTAAAGGAATAATAATAATTTGCGTGAAGATATAACTCTTAATAATAGCTGGTCGCTCTAAATATACTACCTGGAGTCTTTCCTGAAGCTTCATTAAGCTGGACACATTGCTGGTAACATCACTGCTGTAAATATTAGCTCCTACACCATGGTTTTCAGAAATATTAAAGTGCCTGATAATAGTAGGCAAAATATCGTAGTTAACTACAATCCCAGCTCTTTTGGTGGTACTACTGATTAAAAGGCTATTTTCTATTCCCTTTCCCCACATAATGATTGGTGTCAAAAAGTTTCTAGCCAACAAATTCTTCTCAGATGGGGCAGGATTTACAATCAATAGAAGATCTTGATAGGGATCCAGAGAGTTTATAAGTAAGCCAATCCAGTTATCAAAATTCAGCAATAGCTCCTCTCGCATTGCATAATATCTGTTAGGCAGCAAAAATTCTTTTAATTGGTCTAGCTTAGCCAAGTCAGCTATCTCAATAATTTGCAACTGTTCATTAGAACCATCCTGCAATATTATTTCGTTTAAATAATGATAATCTAAACCTTTTACCAAGTTAGCTTCAGTTATTGTTAATTGTTTAAAAGTGTCAGGGGAATAACCTTTTGAATTAATTAAAATATTTGCAAGCTGCCGGTTTTCGATGGAGCTGTAGTCATAAGATGTAAACAGTTTAGCAGTCAACCCATGGTTTATTAATATATCACCCAAATTGCCATAGTTAGCTAAATTGTTATTTAGTAAAGCTGTAGCTCCTAAATGAACTAACTCTACATTTCTATCTAGCTGATAACCAGTAATTTCTTCAAAAAAAACTCCAGCCCTTTGGCCCAACATGGCTTCGTCCCTTTGATAAATAAAGCTGCCATTTTTAGGCGCAGCAGTGGGACTGCCGCTAATCATAGTAAATAATGTATTAGGCCTAGTTCTAGGACCACTGCTGACGGTATTTAGTAGTCCAATCCCCCCTTGATTGATTATTTTCATAGTATTTTCAAGCTGATAGGTTTCGATATCATCCCACTCCAGCCCATCAAAAATAATAACCAAGGCTCTCTGATTTAAAGGCTCCTGGGCATCACTTACGCCCAGATCAAACATTAAGCTAATAGCTATCAGTATTGGACATATAATAGATGTTATTTTCAATGAGAGCACCACCCTTATAATGAGCTATATATTTTTAGTCTAGTATTTCTTGATATAGAGCAATGGTTTGGGCCTGCATAGTTTTCTTATTGAAAAAAGTATTAGCTCTTTCCTTCGACTTTTGGGACATTTCAATGCGCAAAGAGCGGTTGGTAATTAGTCTTCTAATGGCAGCAGCTAAGGCTAAAGTATCCTTAGGAGCTACTAATATCCCATTTTTATCATCCTCAATTAGTTCAATAAGGCCACCAGTTCTACTGGCTACAACAGGCTTTGCCATGGCCATAGCCTCTATTGTAGCAATTGATAGTCCCTCGCTGATAGATGGCATTACAAATATATCTAGATTAGCTAGCACTGACCTTACATCTTGAATACTTCCTAAAAAGGAGACCTTCTCCTGTAGCTGTAATTGGTTAGCAAGTTTAGTTAATTTTCCCTTCTCAGGTCCATCACCAATAATCTGCAGCCTAACATCAGGAAAATCTAAAGAAATTGCTTTAAAGGCCTGAAGTAAATATTCAATACCCTTTTGGGGAGCTAGCCTAGCTATTATCCCGATATTTGTGGTCTCTAGATGATCACGGGCTATAGGCTGAAACTTGTCTAAATCTATTCCATTATAAATAATCTTTGTTTTGTAATGATTTAGCTGCAGTACTTCTTCATCTCGCAATGCTTTTGAAACTGCAATAATTCTGGTAGTCTGATTATCCAAATATTGATTAGCTTTTTTTAATAGCCTCCCAGCCTTAGAGGAAGGTGAAAAGTTATGTAAGGTAACAATATTTTTGATGGGATGCTTTTGCGTTAATCCCATTGCTACTCTACTGGTAAAGCTTTGTTTATGACCATGGGAATGAACTAATTTAATATCTTCTTTCCTAAGTATGCTAAGGCATTGCTGTTGCAATAGACAGAGGTTTATTAAGTCAGACCTATTACTCCAATTAAGAGAATAATATGGGATTGATAACTGGCGAAGGATATCCTCAAAATCTTTATCCTTTGGTCCCGCTACTAGATGCTTTAAAGGCATACTTAATAAGCCCTCTACTATTGAAAGGAAATGCTGCTTAATGCCGCCTTCGCTTTTAGGAATAAGGTGTAAGCATGTATTTGTATCCATAGAAATAATATACCCAATATAATAGTAGATATTAGATTGGCTAACTAAATAATATAAAAAAAGAAACCTCCATTGATATGGAGGTTTCATGCTCTAAGGCTTCAACAGAGCATAACAGCTTTTTTCATCATAGACTCGTTTTGAACTTGTTCCTAATATTTCTGTAATTATTACCTCTCCTACTAACCATGTATTAACGCCGGGCCGTAGGCAGCCAGTGGTAGTTTTACCTGCTCTGCCAAGTGCACCATGAATATGGAGCATAGCCTGATCATCAGGGCCTTTAGCAATTACTCCTACGCCGATAACTTCATGAGCGCCTTCTACTGGTAAAACAATCGGGTCTATAGGGTCGTAACTGGAAGTGCGGGGCCCTACTACTATATTTCCTCCCCCTATACCTCCAATAAATAACACTTGAGCTACGTCAATTTCTTTTTCCCTGGCAAAGGCTTCTATACAAGCGGGGATGACATCTCCATCCTCTAGCTTTAGAACAAATACACGACCAAGTTTACCTTCTGTAGCTTGCATTAGTTATGCTAAGCCGTTTTGCATTTCGCAAGCCATAATAGTCTGCTTACATAATACTGCAGTAGTAACGGAACCAACACCACCTGGAACCGGAGTAATCTTGGCAACAATAGGCTCCACTGCTTCAAAGTCCACATCGCCACAGTATTTTCCAGGGTTATCAGGATCCTCATTGATGCCAACATCAATAACCACTTGACCAGGCTTAACAAAATCAGCCTTAACCATTTTAGCTCGACCTACAGCAGCTATTAACACGTCTGCATCAGCACATACTCCTGGAAGATCTTCAGTTCTTGAGTGACAAATTGTTACAGTAGCATTTTCTCTTAGTAGTAGCATTGCCACTGGCTTGCCCACTACAAGGGAACGACCTAAAACTACAGCCTTTTTCCCTTTAAGCGGAATGTTAAAGTAGCTTAATATATCCATGCATGCAGTAGGTGTACATGGAGGAAAACCAGTTAAATCATCAGCAAATACTTTTGCAGCTCCACCTAAAGTCATACAATCTACATCTTTTTCTACTGGAATTAGTGCTCGGATTTTCTTTTCATCTAGATGCTTAGGTAGTGGAGCGAACATCAAAATACCATTAATAGCTTTATTTGCTCCTACCTCAGTAAGAGCTTTTTCAAAATCTTCTTGAGCTATATCTTGAGGATATTCAAAAACTTCGTATTCCATCCCAATAGACTCACAGGTTTTCTTAGCTCCACCTTCATAATATAAATCATCAGGTCTAGCGCCTACTCTAACTATACCAAGCTTAGGGGTAATACCTTTCGCTTTTAGATCTTCTACCTTTTTACTTAGTTCTTCTTTCATAGCATCAGCTACGACTTTACCCTTTAATAGTTCTGCCATTAATCTAAAACCTCCTAGTTTAGTAGCTTATTTTAAAATTAATATGTATCTACTTTATTTTATTTAAGACAACCTGTAATGTCTCGTCAGCAATTTTTGTTCCATCAGCTAGCAGACGATCCATCTCTTCTGAAACAGCTTTTACATAAGCCTCATCCTTAATTGTGTTTAAGTTAATAATCACATTCAAGGAACCGCTAATTAAGGCCGCTTTCATGAAAGCTACACCACAGCCTACATCAGAAATAGCAATATTTGTCCCAATTTGACCCATGCGCTCATGAAGCTTAATTCCTTCATAGCATTTTCTCATGATTTCCATTGGAACTGAACAAGCATCTTTAGAGCATTGCTCTAATGTTTCTTCTTTTACTTTAGCAAGCTCTGGAGTATCCTTAGGCAAGCCATAAGCTTTGGATAAAGGTTCAAATACCTCTGCGTCCTTGTCAACTAAGCTTTTTAGTTCTTCAATTACCTTACTGCCCTTTTCAATTAACTCTTTCACTTCGTCTTCTACATCAGCGTACTTCTTTTTACCCACTGTTAAATTACCTACCATGTTGGATAGGGCCATTCCAACAGCACCGCCTAAGGCTGCTGCACCTCCACCACCTGGAACCGCGGCTTTTGAAGCTAACTCATCAAGAAAATCAGTGCACTTGTTTTCTAGCATTGACATTTAATAAATCCTCCTCTTTTTCGTTATAATATTGGGTAATTCTTTTTTAATTAGCTTTTTTATCATAGCTTATCATGTACTTTTTCAACATAAAATAATCATTTCCTTCTTTTATCATTGCAAATTTATGCTAAAAACATATAAATTTAAGACTCTTTCTCATTTTGAGAAAGAGTCTTATGGAATAACTTATTCCACTTAGTGGTAGAAGAAAATATTACTTATCAAACAAGCCACCCTTCCTAAAGTTTTTTACTCCCTCTCGTCTTGACCCTAGGGTCTCCTGCCCTCTAAGGTTGCTTTTTTGAGCTGCACTTTTTTGCTTTTTGGCTTCAACAAGCTTTTTCATCATCTCTTTATTTTTATCAGTCATTTTAATTTATCCCTTCTTATTAAATGTGTTATTAAGTGAGGTTGCTTTACTATTTATCTTTTTTATTTTTAATTAGTATATTACACAATTTTCTTTAGTTAATCTAGTGGTGAAAATATTGTCCATTTATGCTATAATAGCCAAAGTGTGTTTTTGAAATATAAGCAGAGGAAGGTATAGACGTGATTAATGTTACAAACTTAAGTTTAAGATTTGCAGACCGAAAACTTTTTGAAGAGGTAAATTTAAAATTCACTCCAGGTAACTGCTATGGAGTAATTGGTGCTAACGGCGCAGGCAAAAGTACTTTTTTAAAAATACTGGCAGGAGAAATTGAGCCATCCACAGGGGAGGTCAATATTCCACCAGGAATCCGAGTATCAGTTTTAAAGCAGGATCATTATCAGTACGATGACATCCAAGTATTAGAAACAGTTATCATGGGCAATGCCAGACTATTTCAGATAATCAAAGAAAAAGATGAGCTATATAATAAGGCTGATTTAACTGATGAGGATGGCATTAAAGCAGCAGAGCTAGAATGTGAATTTGCAGAGCTAGACGGCTGGGAAGCTGAATCAGATGCCTCTTCTTTATTGCAGGCATTAGGTATTGGCACGGAGCTTCATGACAAAAAGGTAGCAGATTTACAGGGAGCGGACAAGGTTAAAGTATTGTTGGCTCAAGCCCTTTTTGGTAAGCCCGGCATTCTGATTTTGGATGAGCCTACTAACCATTTAGATCTGAAAGCTATTAGCTGGCTAGAGGAGTTCTTAATTAATTTTGAGGGTACAGTAATTGTAGTTTCCCACGACCGGCACTTTTTAAATAAAGTCTGTACTCATATGGCAGATGTGGATTTTGGCAAGATTAAGCTATATGTTGGGAATTATGATTTCTGGTATGAATCTAGTCAATTAGCCCAACAGATGATGAAGGATCAAAATAAGAAAAAAGAAGAGAAAATAAAGCAGCTCCAAGAATTTATTGCTCGTTTTAGTGCCAATGCTTCTAAGTCAAAGCAAGCTACCTCCCGTAAGAAAATGCTGGAAAAGATAACCATTGATGATATTGAGCCATCAAACAGGCGCTTCCCTTACGTAGGCTTTAAGCCCGAACGGGAAGTTGGCAATGATATTTTATTGGTGGAAGGCCTTACTAAAACAATAGATGGGGAAAAAGTCTTAGACAATATTAGCTTTACTGTTACTAAAGGAGATAAGATTGCCTTTATCAGTGCAAATGAAATTGTCAATACTACTCTTTTTAAAATATTAACTGGAGAAATGGAGCCAGATAGTGGCCATTATAAATGGGGAGTAACTATTACGAAGGCTTACTTTCCAAAGGATAACTCAGAATATTTTAATAATGTAGAGTTAAATCTAGTGGATTGGCTGCGACAATTTTCAGTGGACAAGTCTGAAAGCTATCTGAGAGGTTTTTTAGGAAAAATGCTTTTTTCTGGTGAAGAGGCATTAAAGCAATTAAAGGTTCTTTCTGGTGGCGAGCGGGTTCGCTGCATGTTAGCTAAGATGATGCTCTCTAATGCAAATGTACTTGTCTTAGACCAGCCAACAAACCATTTGGATCTTGAGTCTATCACAGCTTTAAATAATGGGTTAACGGATTATAAAAGCAATGTACTGTTCACTTCCCATGACCATCAATTTATTCAAACGATAGCTAACCGAATTATTGATATCACTCCGGCTGGAATGATTGATGAAAAAGTGACCTATGATGAGTATTTAGAAAAGTATTAATAAAGTACTAAAAGACCCTAAGGAAGTAGTAATTCAACTTACTTCCTTAGGGTCTTTTTTAATTAAAAAATGGTTTTACCCCTCATTCATATTTATATGCAGGATTTTAAAGCATATAAATTTAATAATAATTCCTAAAAGTATTTTGAAAGGAGGGGCATAAGTGAATCCCATAGTCATAGCTAAAAATTTAAGCAAGTCTTATCAAATGGGACAAATAACTGTTGAAGCCCTCAAAAATGCCAATTTTGAACTATACGCTGGTGAACTAGTGGTAGTTTTAGGTCCTAGTGGCTCAGGAAAGACAACTCTTTTAAATATTGTAGGAGGTATGGATAAGGCTAGTGATGGTGAGCTCTTTTTTCAAAACAATCCTTTACATCAGGCTGATTCAAAGCAGCTAACCTTATATCGCCGAAATGATGTTGGATTTGTATTTCAGTTTTACAATTTGATGCCAAACCTAACTGCCTTCGAAAATATTAATCTTTCGGTACAAATAGCTAAAAATCCTCTTTCTATTGAGGAACTGTTAAAAAAGGTCAACCTATCTGACAGGGCTAGCCACTTTCCCTCCCAGCTTTCTGGAGGAGAACAGCAACGGGTAGCCTTAGCCCGGGCCTTAGCGAAAAATCCTACAATCCTATTGTGTGATGAACCAACGGGAGCATTAGACTTTCAAACTAGTATCCAGGTATTAAAGCTGTTAAAGGAGTTCTGTGAGGGTTATGGAAAAACAGTAGTTATCATTACCCACAATACTGCCATTGCTCAAATAGCAAATAGAGTATTCTACTTGAAAGATGGTATGATTGATAGGATTGAAACTAATGAACATCAACTACCTCCAGAGAAGGTGACTTGGTAATGCTTTGGCGAAAGATGCTGCGGGATCTAAAGGAAAATAAAGGCGCCTATGTGGCTTCGACTATTGTGATTGTAATTGGATTAATGGTGTTTACAGCTTTTTCAATGGTCCTTGACAACCTAAAGCTATCTCAGCAACAGTTCTATAATAACCAAAACTTTGCTAAAGGATTTGCGCAAGTTGCAGCTATTCCAGCTGCTGATCTGAAAAGATTAGAGGATGTTGAAGGAATTGAAACAATTCAAGGCAGAATCGTAAAGGATGTTAGAGTACTACTACCGAACAGAGAAGAAAATATTTATCTGCGCTTAGTTTCAATTGACCAAATGCTAACGAATCCAATCAATGGAGTACTGCTTTCCGAAGGTATACCTCTAAGCGATGATGAACTGCAATTTTGGGTAGATAGTAACTTTTTTGCAGCCAATAATCTCAGCCTAAATGATGACTTGGAAATTATCGCCAGTGGCAGAAAACAAAAACTGCAGCTAGTTGGAGTAGGAAAAAGCCCAGAGTTTATTTATGCATTGCGTACTTCCGCTGAGCTTTATCCTTCACCAGAAACATTTGGGATTGCATTCATCTCTTTGAATATGATGAAGCATTTATTTCCTCAGGAACAGGCCTTCAATGATATAGTATTTACGCTAAAGCCAGGGGCAGATTTTGACGAAGTAAAGCAAAGACTGGAATATCAGCTACAGCCCTATGGCCTAAAGAGCTTGTTTTCAAGAGATGATCATATTAGTCACATGATGCTTACGGAAGAGTTAAAAGGGTTAGAGTCAATGGCAATTGCCTTTCCAACTATCTTTTTATCAATTGCGGCTATGATTCTATACATTATGCTGAAGCGAATGATTGAGCAGCAACGGGGCCAAATTGGAACCCTGAAAGCCCTTGGCTATACTCACCAGGAAATAATATTGCATTATTTGTCTTATGCTGTAGCCATTGCTTTTTTTGGTGCTATTGTCGGAAGTTTACTGGGAATTCTTATATCCTACCCTTTTACCGAGTTTTATCAGCTGTTTTTTAATATGCCGGATTTAACAGGAAACTTATCATTAAACTATTTTATTATAAGCATTTTCCTATCCTTAGGCTTTGGCTTAATTGCTGGATATCAAGGCTGTAAAAAAACTTTAACCCTAGAACCGGCGGAAGCTATGCGGCCACCTGCACCTATTATCGGTGGTACCGTTCTATTAGAAAAAATCACCTTCTTTTGGCACATGCTAACAGTCCAGGGTATGATGGCAATTCGCAATCTATCCCGTAACAAAGGTCGGAGTGCATTTATCTTTGTAGGAATTATGTTTTGCTTTGCCATCTCAGCCTTTACCTGGTCGATGAACGATTTAGTTCAAAAGCTACTCTTTGACCAATTTGAAAAAGTTGAGGTTTACGATGTAAAGGTTGCGTTAGCAAGCCCCCACAACGAAAAAAGTGTAACCAGGGAGCTAGAAGCTTTTCCTGGAGTTAATCAAGTAGAGGGCTTAGCGGAAATACCAGTTACCTTAAAAAATAAATGGTATAAAAAAGATGTGTTGCTACTGGGGGTTCCTGATAATAGCAGTCTCTATAATATCATCGACAAAGAGTATCGCAAGGTGGCACCCTCGCAGCATGGATTATTGTTGTCGGAGCGGCTGGCAGCATTGCTAGATGTGGAAATTGGCTCTAGTGTTACTGTGGAAATCCTATTGCCTAGCAGCTCAAGCCAAGATAAGGAGTTAATTGTTGTAGGGACTATCCCCCAATACCTAGGAATAAATGCCTATATGGAATTAGCGGGATTACAAAGTTTCTTGCAGCAGGAATATTTGGTAACCTCCTTAATGCTAAACATGGAGGAAGAAAGTATCCCCTTGCTACAGGAAAAGTATTTATTAAGCAGCAGTATTGCCAGTATTGACAGTAAAGGCGAGCAATTGGCTATGCTTCAGGAGATGATGGCTACTTATGGCAGCATGATTTACATCTATTCAGTGATTGGATTAATCATTGGCTTTGCCATTATTTATACTACCACCATTATAACTCTTTCAGAAAGGAGTCGAGAGTTGGCATCTATGATGGTATTAGGGATGACGCCCCGAGAGGTGCTGTCAGTTATAACCTTTGAGCAATGGTTTATCGGAATGTTAGGTATGATTGCTGGGATACCACTTTCTAAAGTATTTATTACGGCTTTATCATCAGCAATCAGCAATGATCTCTTTACAATACCTACTAATATAACCTCCTCTGCTTTTATGCAAGCAATTATTGTAACAGCACTGTCCATTTGGATTGCGCAACAGGCAGGAGCTCGAAAAATTAAAGAATTAAGCTTAGTTGAAGTCCTAAAAGCTAGTGAATAACGAGAAAGCAGGTGAAAGAAAATGAAGACAAAATGGAAACTCATATTTGGTATTTTCATAGTTATTGCAATAGCAGGAGCTTATTGGTTTCAAACGAACCAAGGTATTACTGTCAACTATCTTGAGGTTAGACCTGGCTACATTGCTACTACCTTCAAGGAAGAAGGAACAGTTATTCCTAAGATGCAGCAGCCTGTTTATGCTGGTTACAACGGCAGAATAGTTAGCCTTAGAACGGAAGATGGAAAGTTTGTATCAAAGGGTCAAGTGCTGGCGGTGTTAGATTCCCAAGAGCTTGATTTTCAGTTAAGGCAGCTACAGGCTCAATTAATAAGTATTCGTGGGGAAGAAGCTAGATCATATCAGGAGCCCTTCCAAGCATCTATCAGAAGCCAAGAATTATTAGTTCAACAGGCTCAACAGAATTTAGATGAATCTGAAGCAAACCTTACTAGAATTGAGTCACTATTAAATGCAGGCATAGCTACAAAAAAAGAATTTGATGATGCTAAAAGCATGCTGGATCGGGCCAAGAACAACTTAGAGCTTCAGCAAACTACATTAGCTTTAGTTTTTGAAGCCCATAGCCCTGTGGAAGGTACTGAGGAATTTTTTGCTGGAAGAATTGCAGCCATAGAGGCCCAAGTTAAATTGCTTCAATTCCAAAAAAATCAACATACCATTATTGCCCCTGCTAGTGGGATAGTTTCAAACCTTGTAGTTAAAGAAGGAGAATATGTTAACGCTCAAATACCAATGATGAATATATTTAACCAGGAAAAC